>JANNDZ010000704.1:0-5256 GCA_031378395.1 Pseudanabaena sp. OTE_75_metabat_487_sub | reverse complement strand
GACAATACGACTCTGCCGCTGCGATCGCGGCGGCGGAACCAGTATTTGAAGTACTAAAGCTGTATTTAGGTGATACAGATGAAGATGTTGAATTACCAACAGCGGCTGAGTTAGGCGTTGATATTGTTCAGATCGTCTTTGAAGGCGATGTGCAACAGGGGCTTACCCGCTTACAAAATGTCCTTGCCAATCCTGAAGGTGTACCTGTAGCTGGGGAAATTCGAGCGCAAATAGAAGTATTTAGTGGTATTGGTGAGTTACTAAATTTGTCTGGGTTTAAAGCGATCGCTAATGCGACTTTGCAAGCACTTGAACATAATTCGGACAATCCCATTTTGGTGGGTAAAGTAGCTGTTGCTAATTTCGAGTCGGCTCGTGCTGAGGTTTTGGCAGGCGATCGCGCTCAAGGTGGGCAACCAAGTCCAGAGTTAATTGCCCTAGCAAAATCTCATTCTCAAGCTAATCAATCTCCATTTAGTCAGACTGAAACAATTCCAACGTCAACAATTTCTGACTTGATGGAGGAAGACCCTTTTGAAGCAGATTTTGACAATGCTGACGATTGGTTCCAGTCTTTAGAGGATGAACTAAATGAGATTAATTTTCCAGATCCTAACTCAGAGCTAGCAATTGAAACACAGACAGATTTAACCCCAGATAATTTCTTTGATGATTCTCTAGAATTAGATTTATTTGCCGACAATCAAGAATTTGATCGTTTTGACGATATTGAATTAATCAGCTCAGGAATCAATTCAGAGTCTTCGGAAACAAAGCCAGAAGGAACAATATTAGAACCTGTGAAATTTGATGGTCTGATTAATCAGCTCGATCAAAGTTTTGATATTTTTTCTGGAAACTTGGAAGAGATTGATCAAGGATTTGATATTTTTGCTGAAGCTCAAGATGAGTATGATGGAAATGAGCCTTTAGGAGCAGACACTTTTAATGATTTTGATGAAGTATCAGATATATCTGAACTCTCTAATTTCTTTGAACCTAAGGAATCCTCATTAACTAATAGATCTTCTTCCCATTTAGCTGAAACTGCGCCACAGAATCAGCCTCCCAAAACAATATCAGCTTATATTACCCAAGAGGCTGTTAGTGCACCCAAAAACGTAATTCCTTCCATTGCTGAAACCATTCGCGTCGCTATACCTAGATTAGATCGATTAAATAATTATTCTAGTGAATTAGTAACACAAGAGAATGCTTCAATTTTGCAAAATCAGCAGCTTCAAGCCAAAATTGAACGTATTCAAAAGCAATTTAAAGGTTTTGATCAACTCTCTAAAAATTTACAAACTTGGCTTGACAAAGCGCAGCGATCGCAAGTTAGAACTCAGGAGCTGACTGTAGATTCTCCCCCTCCCAATGCCTATGCTGCTGATGAGATCTCCAGCAGCATTTCTACTTCTACGAATCTACTCGCAGATTTTGACCCATTATTAATGGATTCCTATAGCCATCTGCATACTTTTATCCAAGAAGCACTCGAAGATATTGCGCAAATGGACGAAGGGATGCGCGACATGACAGTTCTAATGCAACAAACGCAGCAAACTCAACGGCGCAAGCAGCAAATTCTCAAACAAGTACGCTACGACTTACTGTGGTCGAGGATGTTGCCACTCGGAGATATTCTTAGCAGTTTGCCGCGCATGGTGCGGGAGATGTCAAATAAGTATAACAAGCAGGTTAATCTAAAATTATTTGGCACAGGGACATTAGTTGATAAATCCATATTGGAAAAACTTTATGATCCCTTTGTGCATCTAGTTCGTAATGCTTTCGATCATGGTACTGAGCCTGCTCAAAATCGTCTAGATCGCGGTAAGCCTTTGATTGCCAGCATTGAGATTCGTGCTTATTATCGAGGCAATCAAACCTATATCGAAATCAAAGATGATGGACAAGGGATTAACCCCGATAAAGTCAAAGCAAAGGCGATCGCATCTGGTTTATTATCGTCTGAACAAGCCAATCAAATTACCGATGAAGAAGTTTATCAGTTTCTGTTTGAACCTAATTTTTCGACAGCGGTTGTAGTGTCTGATCTGTCAGGTCGGGGGATGGGGCTATCGACTGTCCAAGAGCAAGTTCGTAGTCTTAAAGGTGCAATTGAAGTTAAGTCAGAACTAGGACAAGGTACGACTTTTACGATTAGGCTACCACTTACTTTGAGCATTGCTAAGCTGATGATTTTCAGCATTCAAGAACGATTGTTGGCGATCGCGATCGATAGCTTGCTAGGAATTATCACCGTTGCCAGCGATGAAATTCAAATTATCCAAGGTAATGAATTCTATCGTTTTGAAGATCGCCTAGTTCCTCTATATCCAATATCTTTATTTGCTGATAGTTATCCATTGCCTAAGCAATCCTTAGATATGTTTAACACAGAGTCATTTACAGAAGAGAATCAGACCACCTTACTGCTGTTTTCTGATGGCGAACAAGTTGTAGCTCTCCCTATTGATCGAGTACTTAATGAGCAGGAGTTAGCGATTAAACCTTTTGGAAAAGCAATTACCCCGCCACCTTATTTATACGGTTGTACAGTTTTAGGTAATGGAACACTTGTACCCGTAATTGATAGTTCAGTTTTGCTCTCTATCAAACAGTCCACCAAATCTTTGCTATCAGCATCGCCATCAGCAGCATCTATTACCCCACCATTATTGGCTGCAAACCCTGATGCACCGAGGCGAAAAACGATCCTAATTGTGGATGATTCACTCACTGTGCGCCAAGCACTGTACTTGACCTTAGAAAAATTCGGCTATCAAGTGATCCAAGCTGGCGATGGACGCGAAGCTCTCGAAAAACTTGCTAGATCTTCTGAAATTCAGGCAGTATTGTGTGATGTGGAAATGCCGAACATGAATGGATTTGAATTTTTAGCAGCCAGTCGTAAAGATAGTCGTTATCTGAGTATTCCCATTGTTATGCTCACTTCCCGGAGCGGCGCTAAGCATCGTGGCGTTGCTCAAATGCTTGGCGCTTCAGGATATCTCACCAAACCCTATTTAGAGCAAGAATTAATCAAAACTATCCAAGGGCTAATCGTATAGGTGGCTCGAAGTTCTTCCTATATCAGATTCCATTATCCGAATTAATAAATAAGTACTATGCTCAGCACCAAAAAAAAAGAAGAAACGCTTAAATTCCTGATCTTCACCATGGCAGACCTCAATTTAGCGATCGGCATTGAGAGTGTAGTGCGGATTATCCCTTTACCAAAAATTCATCGTAGTGGTGATAAATTATTGGGAATAGCGAACTATGAAGATCAAGAGGTTTTAGTCATCGATTTGCACAAGCGAATCTATGGTAAAGAGATAAATCTAGCTAAAGGCTTTTTGGTGATTTTTGCGGGTCTAAACTGTTTGTATGGCATTACGATCGCCAACTTACCAAATGTGGAGAATGTTCCTGTGAATAGTTTACAGCCTGTACCACCTGCATATCGCGATCGCGACACATTAGGAATTGCTAGTCACACAATGCAAGTCTCCATTAAAAAATCTGATCCGCAAACTGTATTTCTACTAGATTCTGAACTGTTACTAAAAATGGCAGCTTAGATGCACCCCAAAATGCGAAATGGCAGCGCAAAGCGCTGCCATTTCGCATTTTGGACTAGAAAGCAGAGATCGCCTTTTCGACGATGGCTAGAGCTTGGTCAATCTCCTCAGCAGAGACGATCAAAGGAGGCACAAAGCGCACTACCTTCACACCCGCAGGCACTAGCAACAAGCCATTTTCAATCCCTGCGGCAACCACATCACGGGCTTGAATCTGGCTGGACTCTTGCAAAACTAAACCATCGATTAAGCCCCAGCCACGGACTGAAGCAATATGCTGAGGATAGCGATCGCAAATAGCTTGTAGCCCAGTTCGCAATTGTTGACCACGCTCTCTCGCATTGGCAATCAAATTATCCTGAACCATCGTGCTACAAACTGCTAGGGCAACCGCACAGACAAAAGGATTGCCACCAAAGGTACTCGCATGATCTCCAGCTTCAAACACATCACAATGTGATTTGCACATCATCGCGCCAATAGGAATCCCGCCGCCTAAGCCCTTTGCCGAAGTGAAGATATCGGGCTGAATGCCAAGATTTTCATAACCCCAGAGCATTCCGCTGCGTCCCATACCAACTTGGACTTCATCAATAATTAGCAGGATTTTTTTCTGATCACAGATCTCACGAACATGAGCAAAGTAAGCGCGATCGCCAGGATTTACACCACCTTCACCTTGTAGTGGTTCGAGCATGATCGCGCAAAGTCTGCCTTCATATTTTTTGACAGCATCTTCGAGGGAGGCGATGTCGTTATATTTAATGTAGTCAAACCCTTGGACGAGTGGCGCAAAATTCTTGTGGTATTTAGGTTGACCTGTTGCCGTGACGGTAGCTAGGGTGCGTCCGTGAAAACTAGCATTTGCGGTCAAAATCAAGGGATCTTCAATGCCGAGTTTAGTATGGGCATACTTACGTGCTAATTTGATTGCGCCTTCGTTTGCCTCAGCACCAGAGTTACAGAAAAAAGCCTTATCCGCACAAGAGTTTTGTACCAGCCATTTAGCCAATTGACCTTGGGGCGCAAAATAGAACAAATTAGAGGCGTGGTGGAGAGTTTGGATTTGCTCAGTTACGGCTTTGACCATGGCAGGATGTGCGTGTCCCAACGTACAAGTCGCAATGCCTGCCACAAAATCCAAATATTCTTTACCAGTGCTGTCCCAGACTCGGCAACCTGCACCTCGCTCTAAGGCGATCGGGAAGCGAGCATAGGTACTCATCACATATTGATTAAACTCGGCAATGGGATCAGTTGTAACCTGAGTATCTGCCTGAACTTGAGATTGTACTTCTAGCGTAGTTGGAGACATGGATAAAAATGTGATAATGCTGTTAATTTCATTATGAATGATACGAGAGTTTTCGTAAGTACTTCTGTAGTGGAATTAGCGAATAAACCCAAAATTTTTATTGAAAGTTTTACAAAGTAAAACTTTCAATAAAAATTTTGGGTTTTACTTCAGCGCTTTGCGCTGTAATGATATTGCAGTAGTCGCGGTAGGAAAAAATATGCCATATATTATTCAAAGTCAAGGTACTCCCCATGAGCGCATCTGCGATCTACGACATGGTGTAAATACGATCGGGCGGGGACTAGATAACAGTATCGTCGTCGAAGACGATGCGCGTAGTCTTTCGCGGCATCATGCGGAAATTCAGGT
>JANNDZ010000157.1:0-4590 GCA_031378395.1 Pseudanabaena sp. OTE_75_metabat_487_sub | reverse complement strand
CCGCGCCACAAAAATTTGCTTCTCTATATTTACTGAGAGTTGCTTATTTAAATTTTGATATCGCGGCGCGTAATTCGACCATTAGGTGCATCAATATATCGGGGCAATGTAATTTGATCGATAACCTTCAGCGTATCCATATCGTAGGTTGTGTAAATCGTTTCCGCAGTTTCCAACTTAATATCGATTACTGTCACACTCCGATTTGGTGCTAAATCACCACTTAGCAAACGTCGAGGCCCATCACCTAAAACGCCTGCATTGAGCAGTTCTAATTTACCTTTATGAGCAGGATAATAAGCATGATCATGTCCGCTAATGTATGTATCAACCTTGTATTTTTCCAACAAGGTTCTAAGGCGCTCAGCATCTTCCAAGTAATTGCCAGCAGTCTCTCGTCCCTTAGAAACTGCATAAAGCGGCAAATGCCCGATCGCAATTCGTAACTTCGCCTTTTGCGCGGCTTCACTAGCGAGACTCTTTTCCGCCCACTTCAGTTGTGTCGATGGGATTTCGGCTGTAGATGCATCCCAAGTTAAAAAGAAAATATCATTTTGCTCAAATGTATAGTAAAAAGGAAATCCTGCGCGATCAACAAAGTTTAAATTTGGATCATGTTTGGGATCATTCCAGTATTTGATCACAGCATTGCGATCATTCTCAAAAGTAGATTTCCCGCCAAAGGATGAGCCTGAGGCATCATGGTTCCCAATCGTAAATCCAAAGGGAAGCTTAGTTTTGCGAATTGGTGCGGCAATATGTTTATCAAATCCTTGCCACATGGCTTCTACTTCAGAAGGTTTGAGGGAATTATCTTGTCCTGCCACCATATCGCCGCCACACAGCACTAAGTCTGGTTCCCAGTCTGGCAAAAATGCGATCGCCTGTTTAACCTGATTAATATAATCAGTAGAACCATAAGCACTATTGAGATCGCTAATCACCACAATTCGCACATCACCCCTCGCAGGTGCATATAGACCTTTGGGCGCAGGATTAAGAGATCGCTTGACTGATAGAGATTTGGCTGGTTTAGGGGTATTAGCAATGGGAGATTTGCTCTCTGTAGGTGCGATCGCATCAGGTTTACGGTTCAATATCCCTGAAAAAGCCGCACCACCAATCCCGCCACCAAGCGCTAATCCACCTAATATCAATAACTGCCGCCGTTTAATTGCCATAGGATCTTAAATATCTACTTGCTGCAATATTTTATAGCGATCGTTGGGTGTAATACTAAGTAATAAGTTAGTTCAAAGTATTCTGCAAATCTTGAATGGTTAATAATAGCGATCGCCTATCACTATCATTAACCAAATCACGAAATTATTCGCACCTGTTTAGGCGATCGCATTATCCTTTTAATATGACTAGCCTTAGGAATTCCATCAAAATCGTAATAAGTTACTGACTATGACAACCGATCCTATTGAGCAATCTGAACCTAGTGATGAAGTCCCTAAAATTGATTCTGCAATTATTCCATCTGAAGTAGCCCAGAAGAAGGGAAGATGGAGCAAAGCACTTAGCGCAGTTTCTGGCGTAGCAGGAGCAGTTGGCAACGCAGTCGGTGGCGCATCAGGAGCAGTTAGTGGTTCCATTGTTGTCGCAGGAAGCTCCATCGGTAATGCCGCAGGAGCGGTTGGCGGTGCAGTTGGCGCATTGACTAAGACAGTCGGAGGCGCAGTCGTTGGTGGCATCTCAACGGCAACCAGTGGGACAGGAAATGCGATCAATGCAATCGGCAACAGTCTTTTGATGAAAAAAGTTGCTCAAACCTTCAAGGCTGATTGGCTGCTGCAAATACTAGATCAAGTTGATGTTAGCAAGGCAGAAGCTGAGGTAAGGCGACTCCAACAAAAACATCCCAACGATTCTGCCAATCAAATCGCCCAAAAAATCATCAAACAAAAGGCATTATTTGCTGGTGCAACTGGATTTGCTACTTCTATTATGCCTGGTGCGGCGGCAATATTTTTCGCTGGAGATCTCATTGCTACAACTTCACTTCAAGCCGAGATGGTTTATCAAATTGCCAGTGCCTATGGAATGGATCTTAAAGATCCGACAAGGAAAGGTGAGATTGTCGCAGTATTTGGATTAGCTTTTGGTGGCAAAATGGCGATCAAAGCAGGATTAGGAATGCTGAGGAATATTCCCATTGCAGGCTCAGTGATTGCCGTAAGTTCCAATGCAGTCATGCTTTATACATTGGGTCAAGCTAGTTGCGCATTTTATGAAGCAACGCTCAACCCTTCCAACTTTGATGAGCAGTTGGAAGCCATTCAAAAAGATAGCGAGGAAATCTTAAAAAGTGCAATTCCACAGGAAGAAATTATCGATCAAATTCTCGTTCATGTCATTTTGGCAGGAAATCAGGGTAGAAGTAAGGAGAACATTTTAACTGATTTGAGATTGGCTGATCTCAAATCTGAATCGGTCAATGCGATCGCAAACCATATGGATTCATCGATTCCTCTTGATATTTTATTAAGAGATATCAAGCCAGAGTTTGCACTATCTTTGTTTGTCCAATGTCAGAAATTCGCCATATTAGACGGTATCATCACTCCTGAAGAATCAGAATTGCTCGCAATGATCGAGAAGAAATTGAGCTTCTAATTCCCGAAAGTGTAGTCACACTCTCGGGAATTGGCATAACATCAAACAGGACTTGAAAAGCGGATTTTCAAATAGTCATCTTCCATTTTTGCGCCAGCAGTTTGCAAAACCGACAGAGCCTGAGGTAACACCAAATTACGGCGATGATTACCGATGCGAATATTCAGCTCATCACCAGTTTTAGATAGCTCAATCTTCTCTTTCGGTACTCCTGGCAAATACAATTCCAAACGATACTGCTTGTTCTCTTGGACTACACGCATCGTATTTTCCTTGTAATAGACCTGAGATGGATCTTCATTACCGTATAGAGTCTCTTTTAATCTTTCTAGGGCAGCAATTCCGCACATCTCTTCAGCATAGAGGGGAATCTCTTTGATTGGCAGAGGATGGAAATCGCGATGAATTTGTTCGCAATACTGCTTCTGATTGTCCTTCCAAACCTTGAAGAAAGGATCTTGAACTTCCTCAGGAATAATACGATTGGCGATCACCATATCAGTCGCCACATTATAGAGACTGAGATAGGAATGCGCTCTCAAAGACTCATTGATCACCATCTTCTCTGGATTAGTCACCAGTCTGACCGTTGTGGTCGTATTGTCAGTGAGGATTTTTTCTAAAGCTTCCAGTTCTTCATAAAACTCATAGGGTGCGTCCATCACCTCTTTATTCGGCAAAGAGAAACCAGTCACCTGCTTAAAAATTGGCTGAAATACGGGACTGAGAACTTGGGCAATCCCCTGCAAAGGTTTATAAAACTTCCGCATATACCAACCTGCCACCTCAGGTAGCGAGAGTAGTCGAAGAGCCGTCCCTGTTGGTGCAGAGTCAATTACTAATACGTCGTATTCCTTTTCGTCATAGTGACGCTTGACACGCACTAAACCAAAAATCTCATCCATCCCTGGTAAGATGGCAAGCTCTTCAGCCTGAACTCCTTCCAGTCCTCTTGCTTGAAGAACTTCACTAATATAACGCTTGACCGCACCCCAGTTACCTTCGAGTTCACGTAGTGCGTCTAGCTCTGCTCCCCATAGATTTGGGTGAATTTCTTTAGGATCATGCCCCAATTCGACCATGAAGCTATCGGCAAGGGAGTGAGCAGGATCGGTACTCAAAACCAAAGTTCTATAACCCAATTCAGCACAGCGCAAACCTGTGGCTGCGGCGACAGAAGTTTTGCCAACTCCGCCTTTTCCTGTCATTAAGATAATACGCATGGTCGATATGACTCGTCTTGTTTAAATTTTGATGAGACTAGGCTGTACATCGCTTTGCTCTGAACAGCCTAATAAATTTTGAATAAATAGATTGCTTTGCAAATCTTTACAATTGCCTCTCATTCTAACATCGATATCGCGATCGCCCAAAGCGCTTTTGAAATGCTTCTGCAATTCTAATTATAAAAATCGGTTTCATAATTAGAATTTGTGGAAAGGCTTTTCCTAATTATTGGTTTTTTGGATTGTATACATGGTAGTTTAGCCTGAAGCAAACTTAAACTAGCTTAGTTAACTGCTGTAAAGCTTTTACCTATATGACTCATCAACCAGAATCACCTGTTAACTTAGAGCAACTTCACCAGATATCAGAGGGAGATATAGAGTTTGAGATTGAGGTTCTACAGGTTTATGTTGAAGATATTTCGCAACGTTTAGACAAAATTAGAGCTGAGATCGTTGGCAATAAATGGTCTCAAATTATGGGTGAGGCTCATCACCTTAAAGGTGCTAGTAGCAATGTTGGTGCTTTTCAAATACAGACATTAGCCCTACAACTTGAAGAGTTAAATCATTTACAAGACTCAAGCAAAGCCTTGGAGCTTATTGACGAGATGTTTTTGAAATTGAAAGAAGTTGAGCTATTTATTACCGAAAAAACAGCAACTTTGTCATCTAAGAGCATTTTAAAACCCAGAAGACAAGTGGTGGTGAGAATTACCACCACTTGTCTTCTGGGTTTTGT
>JANNDZ010000699.1:0-4748 GCA_031378395.1 Pseudanabaena sp. OTE_75_metabat_487_sub | reverse complement strand
TTACCCCGAATTGTGTCGATGTACCCAAAACACCGCTGGCTGTTTCTGACTCTAACTGTCCGCAATTGCCCGATCGCCGAGTTGAAGTCTACTTTGACTCAGATGAATAAGGCTTTCCAACGATTCAGTCAGGTAAAAGCTTATCCGGCTGATGGTTGGTTGAGATCTACCGAAGTCACCAGGGGTAAGGATGGATCTGCTCACCCCCACTTTCACTGTTTATTAATGGTACCGCCTGGGTATTTTGCTGGGAAGAACTATTTGCGGCAGTCTGCCTGGGCTGAGATGTGGAAGAAGGCAATGCGACTCGACTACGATCCAATTCTTGATGTCAGAGCAATCAAGGAAGGTAATCAGCCGATGGGTCTGATCCCTGAAATCCTGAAATATTGCGTGAAGGAGAGTGACCTGACAGCCGATCGGGATTGGTTGATTGAATATACCAAGCAGATGCACAAGATGCGGTGCGTGGCGACTGGTGGAGTTCTCAAGCAGTTTTTACGCGAGCTGGAGGATGAACCAGAAGATCTAATCGGTACTGGTGAGGATTTGGTTGATGAGGATGAGTTTAATCTGTTCTTCAACTGGGTGCGAGGCAATAATCGGTACCGATTGGTTGAGTGAGTTACTGCTGACCTACTTAGTGAGCTACTGTCAATTTGAGGTTTAGAAATGGTTGCTGTTAAAAATAACGATAGACGATTTACGCCGGACGAATATTTTGCTTGGGAGGAACAACAATTAGACCGACATGAACTAATTGATGGTTATGTTTATGCAATGAGCGGTGGCACTATTAACCACGGCAGGATTAGTATTAAAATTACTGGGATGTTAGATAGTCATTTAGATAGTAGTGCTTGTATAACTGGTAATTCTGATGTGAGGATTAATATTCTAGAAACTACTGACTATAGCTATCCAGATGCTAGTGTAACTTGTGATGAACGAGATAAAAGTGGTAAGCAGTACATTTCTTATCCCTGTCTGATAGTTGAAGTTTTGTCGGATAGTACTGAAGCTTATGACCGGAGTGAGAAGTTTTATCGGTACCGTCGTAATCCAATTCTGCAAGAGTATGTTTTGGTAAGTGCGAAGTCAATATCGATCGATCTTTTTCGTAAGAACGATAATGGTGAATGGGTGTTTACTCAATATCGTTTTGGGGATACTGTGGAGCTAAGAAGTATCGATTTAACTTTCCCAATCGAGCAAGTTTATCGTGGCATTAATTTTGAAGTAGTAACAAGTGAGTCATAAGTGAGCTGCTAGTGAGTTACTGATGAGTCAAGTTAATTTGAGGTTAAAAGATGGCATACAATAATTTCACTTTAGAAACAGTTAAGAGTCAATTTAACCTAACAATTATAAATGAGAGATTTTGTGACTCTTTGCCGATAGTTGAGCCACAACCAGAGTTTACAATTGTCTTTGGCGATCTGTTTGAATTGGCTGAGGGTGCGAGAACTGAAAAGGCTAAATCGGAGTTACTAGTTACCCCCATCTTAGCCCAAGCAACAAAATTGTCTGGGGGAAGGGTAAAACTATTCTCTGGAGAAGAGTTTAACGTAGACCAAGAGCGGGGTTTGAATGGATTTTGTGATTTTTTATTTAGCAGATCTGCTAATCCTTATACTATCGATGCTCCGGTGTTAATGTTAGTTGAAGCGAAGCGAGGTGAGATTGAATTTGGCTTAGGTCAGTGTGTTGCTGAAATGTTTGCCGCTCAAACTTATAACCAGACTCAAGAGCAAAATATTCCAACGATTTATGGTTGTGTAACTAGTGGTCGATTGTGGCAGTTTCTGAAATTAGAGGGCGATCTAGTGACGATCGATTCTACTAATTATTCACTGATGCCAGTCCAAAAAATTCTTGGTATTCTCAAGTGGATCTTGAGTCAGTGAGTTACTAGTGAGTTATCAAGTGATATACTTAGTGAGTCAAAAAGTGAGTTACTAGTATGCCAACGTCTAAAAACCGGATTGCAGCTTATTTACCATCAGAGATTGATGAAAAGTTCCAGGCGTTTAAGCAAGAGCGTAGGATTGGGGATTCTCAAGCTTTAATTATGATTCTGACTGAGTTCTTGGGCGTAACTCATGAAGTGAGTCGGGATAGCTCACTAGATGTTGAGGCTTTGAAAGGTGAGTTGCGAAGTGAGTTACTGAGTGAGTTAGATTTTAGATTCAGTGAGTTAAAAGGTGAGCTGCTAAGTAAGCCACTAAATTCGGTGGAGATAAGTCAGCAAGAATCGAAGCCTGTTGGATTAGAAGCCAAATTTATCGCTGGCGCAGCCGCTCCGTTAGATTTGCAACTGACGATCGCCCAACTCTCAGCCCGTTTTGGCTGCGACCCGTCTTTGATGAGAAAGCAGAAATCTAAGTACAAGGATGAGCCTGAAAAGTTTATTGCCTGGAGCAAGAGTAGAGATCCAGAAGGTCGAGGTTGGAAGTTTGATGAGGAAGCAAGGATATTTGCCCCAGCAGAAGGCTAGCTGGCTTGAGAGAGCGTGAAAGGGAAGGGGATGGGTTCAGACAACCCGAAGGGCTTGCCTCTTTACCCACGCGCTAAAATTGGACTCCTCGACCGACAAGTAGTTTTCACTGGCTTTCGTGTCGCTGGTCGGTCGGGGTGCCAATTTTTCCTAGCGCGTGGAGTCAAGAGGTTGTCGGCAAACGGAGCTAAAAGTCTGTAGTGCTTTATCTATCACGATCGCCCTGTTTAAATCTCTGTGTTATTACAAAAATTTCAGCATGTTCCGGCCTTCTCTTGAATTATGAGGGATAACTCTGAGATCGAAGATTTAACGAAAATTAATGCCCAGACAGGGTTTCAGCTAATATATACATTCATTATGAGGTCAGGACGCGCTATGATCTACGATATACTCAATAATCTCTCTCAATCTGTACGAGAACTCTGGCAGTCTTGGAATGCAGGAGGCTTTAACTTTATGACCCTTACTCTACTTAATTCAGCTCAAGGAAGCTTTTTCTACGATCCTGACTGTGATAGTGAACTCTCAGCTAATGCTACTGAGGAGGAAAAGATAGCCGCCAAGCGTAGAAAAATAACTTACTCAGAGATCTTAACCTATGCTCTCCCTACATCTGTAAAGGTTATTGAGTTTAATAATTTAGTCGATCGAGTAATTGTCAGTCAGAAACAAACATCCTTTATAGAACGAGATGATTTTGCAACCGCTGAAGCAATGATTTTACTCTCAGATATTCTAAATGAAAACTGGCAAGAATTTCCCTTAAAGGTTAAAGTCTTACTCCTTAATAAGTTGAAAGTAATTAAAAGAAGCTTTTGGCAATATCTTTTTAGTTCTCCTATTAGTAATTTTAAATTATTCAAAAATAGAATTAACTATTATATAGAATTTTGGCGTGAACTCAGAGCTTACGATAAAGCTACCCAAAGAAATATCTTTATGAAAATCTCTAAAAATATAGAGTCGTTAAAGAATGCTTGGAACGCTTTGGAAAAAAGTAGGTTGATGATTTTTGAAGCTGATGGATATTTGCTAGAGGAAAACAAAGAAAATATTGGGAAGTTTAATCATTCTTTGAAAACGATGTTATCTGCGAGACAAGGAATAAGAGACTATCATCAAACATTGATAGAACTAGCTAAATGATAGAACCTTTATGGCTAGATATCTCTGATGTTTACGATATACATAATGAAGTTATTAGTGATTCGGGAGGAAGCTCTGGAATTCTCAATCAGGGTGCTCTTGAGTCAACCT
Organism: Pseudanabaena sp. OTE_75_metabat_487_sub; assembly: GCA_031378395.1. Taxonomy (GTDB): domain Bacteria; phylum Cyanobacteriota; class Cyanobacteriia; order Pseudanabaenales; family Pseudanabaenaceae; genus Pseudanabaena. Next base: position 991 of record JANNDZ010000699.1, on the reverse strand, counting down.
TAAATAAACCAAAAAATCTATATTGTTACAATGGTGATGGAAATCTATATACTCCCTTTCCGGCATAAGACTATAGGAATTTAGCCACTCAAAAGCTTGTCCTATCAGGATTTACCACTGGTAATCTTATCGCAGGAAGGGAGTAGACTAGCTGCTTCTTATGGTTATGGATTAACTAAAAATCATTGTTTTACTGATGGTAATAAAAGAACTGCATTTATTACTGCTTACACATTTTTACTGAATAATGATATTAGGCTTATAGCTTCCAATGAAAATGCAACAAAGACTTTTTTAGAATTGGCAGCTAGTTTTGCTAATCAGGAAGAGGATATAGAAAAATTATCTAATTGGTTAAAAGTAAATAGCATCTTAATTTCTGATTAACTCTGATTTTCTAGTTTCCTCAGTATCGCAGCTAGTAAAGCTCCTGCAAATACCAGCAGTTCAATAAAATCTGAGTAGAAACACCAAGCCCGTGATAGAGTTTAGTTACCACACGTAAACACTAGCACGGGTATGAGATGCCTATCGAAAAGATAGATAAATCTTCTGCTCCTATCATAACCAAAACTGTAGAATTAGCCAATGATTCTACGACTTTTCTATCAAATCTCAGTCCTGGTGATAAACCCTGGGATAAGCATCGTCGAAACGTCGATCGAGTAGCATCGTTATATCGAGGCAGTAAGTTTCAGACCTACTCAGATCGGATGACGTTCTGCTCGGAATTTCTTAAGTTTGGTCTAGTTGATGATAATGCAGAAGCATTGAAATTAAGGTTACGGGCTGCTCGGTTCTGTCGAGTACGCCACTGTCCAGTATGCCAATGGCGAAGGAGTCTGATGTGGAAAGCTAAAGCCTACAAGGTTTTACCCCGAATTGTGTCGATGTACCCAAAACACCGCTGGCTGTTTCTGACTCTAACTGTCCGCAATTGCCCGATCGCCGAGTTGAAGTCTACTTTGACTCAGATGAATAAGGCTTTCCA
>JANNDZ010000682.1:0-4752 GCA_031378395.1 Pseudanabaena sp. OTE_75_metabat_487_sub | reverse complement strand
TGACCTATGAACTTTAGCCTGAATATTAGTCTAAGTTTAGGTCGCGTTTGGGCGATCGCTACCAATGTATTTCGTGAAACCGTGCGCGAGCAGGTACTTTACTTATCTTTGCTATATACCGTGATCTTGGTTTCAGCGATGCTGATGCTGCCAGAGTTTTCCTATGACTCATCGGCGAAGATGATCGTTGATGTTGGTATCGCAGCGATCGAGGTGGTGAGTTTGATTGTGGCGGTGTTGGTTGGCACAAATCTCATTAATAAAGAGATCGATAAGCGCACAATTTTTATTTTAATTGCCAAGCCAATGCACCGCACTGAATTTGTGTTAGGCAAGCATCTAGGCTTAACCGCTGTGGTTGGGGCGTTGGTGTCAATTATGACTGTCATTTTTATTGCTCTGATGGCAATCAAAAACATTCCGATCCCGATTCCTGCAATTCTCGCGGCTAACTTTTTTATCTTTTGGCAAATTATGTTGCTAGGGGCGATCGCAATTTTATTTGGCTCCTTTTCAGGTTCGCTAATTGCTTCGTTGATGACCCTCGCGGCCTATTTAATCGGAAACTTTAGTCGTGATTTGTTGCTACTAGGCGAGATTTCTAAAAATCCTGGTTTGCAAACAGTAACGCGCACTTTTTATATGATTTTGCCCGATTTATCCCGTGCTAACCTCAAAAATGAAGCGGTTTATAATATTCTGCCAAGTTTGCTAGATATGTTTAACAATGGCGTTTATATTTTGAGTTATGCCTTGTTGACCTTGGCGATCGCTATTCTCATATTCGCCCGTCGTCAGTTTTAAAAGAGAATAGCAGCCTGATACGCCGCTATTTTGAATAATCTAGGGATTTACTATGCGCTACCGTCGTTTTGGCAAAACTGAGATGCTCCTATCAGTCTTTTCATTAGGAGCGATGCGCTATATGGAATCGGCAGAGAATGCGCATCGAACGATCGCGCGAGCCTTAGAAGTTGGCATCAATCATATTGAAACTGCTCAAGGCTATGGCAAGAGCGAAGAGTTTATCGGCAAAGCGATGCGAAATGGATTGAGCAAACAACGCGATCGCTTTTATCTAACTACCAAAATTTCGCCCACCAAAGATGCTGACTCGATGCGTCGCCAGATTGAGCAGTCCCTCAAAAAGCTGAATGTGGACTATATCGACAACTTCGATATTCATGGAATTAATCTGCAAGAGCATCTTGCTCTAGTCACGAATCCCCAAGGCTGCATGAAAGCAGTCAGAGAAGCTATCGATCAAAAGATGATTGGTCATGTGGGATTTTCTACCCATGCGCCCCTTAACGTAATTCTTGACACGATCAACACCGATTTGTTTGAGTCAATCAACTTACATTATTATTTCTTCAACCAGCGTAATGCCGCCGCCGTGCAGCTTGCCCATGAAAAAGACATGGGTGTATTCATCATCTCGCCATCGGATAAAGGCGGAATGCTGTATAACCCTTCGGAGGAATTAGCAGGCGTTAGTTATCCATTTACGGCTCTCTATATGTGCGATCGCTTCCTGCTTAGCGATCCCCGCGTGCATACTCTCAGCCTTGGAGCAGCCAATCCCGCCGAAATTGACTCGCATCAAGATGCATGGGACAACGATGAGCCAATGTCCGAGTTAGAGCAAGCAGTTCTTGATTGCATTAATCGCCGCTATACAGTTTTAGAAGGCGATCGCTGTTCCCAGTGTTACGAATGCTTGCCATGCCCTGAAGATATCAATATTCCTGAAGTGTTACGCCTCAGAAATTTAGCCGTCAGTTTTGATATGGTGGAATTTGGCAAGTATCGCTACAAAATGTTTGAAAATGCGGGGCATTGGTTCCCCGGAAGTAAAGCGATTCGCTGCACTGACTGTGGCGATTGTTTGCCACGCTGCCCAGAAAACCTAGATATTCCTATGCTTTTGCGCGATACCCATGATCGCTTGCAAGGTGCAGAAGGCAAGCGCCTATGGGAATAACAGGAAGTTAGCACAAAGCGCTAACTTCCTGTTATTGGTTTTTTGGTACGATGGGATACATTACGAAATAAAATCTAAAATAAATCTATGGCTTCCAGTTATTCTTTCGATGTGGTTAGCGATTTTGATCATCAAGAACTTGTAAATGCGATCGATCAAACTCGCCGTGAAATTGTCAGTCGCTATGACTTAAAAAGTACCAAAACAGAAGTCGAACTTGAAAAAGAATCGATAACAATTAACACTAATAGTGAAATGACGCTCACTGCCGTGGTCGATGTGATGCAGTCTAAAGCGATCAAACGAGGCTTATCTCTAAAAATCTTTGACTACGGCGAAATCGAGTCTGCTAGCGGTAATCGGGTCGTGCAAATTATTAAGCTAAAAAAAGGTGTTGAACAGGATCAAGCAAAAAAACTTTCTAAAATTATTCGTGATGCTTTCCCAAAAGCTCAAGCTTCTATCCAAGGAGATGCTTTACGGGTTACTTCCAAATCAAAAGATGAACTCCAAGAAATCATCCAACTCGTAAAAGCAGAAGACTTTCCCCTAGCACTTCAATTTACAAACTATCGTTAAACCAAAAGGGCACTTTGCGACCTTTCGGTTCTTGTTTTTATCTAGATATCAGAACCCCATAGATGAGAGGCGAAGCTTTTCATCTATGGGGGTTCTGACTAAAGCCCTAATGTTACGTGGAAGAGATTCCTGCGATCCTATAAATCAAGGGCTGGCACGGGGGCGCAGCCCCTACGGGAACCTTTAAATTTTGAGGTAGGGGCAATGCCCCCGTGCTTGCCCCGTCACGCTAGCAGCAACAGATCTATCATCTACGTTTTGCGTAACATCAGTAAAGACATTGATATTAGGCAACTTTGAACATTTTTTCTAAAATTCTCTGTACGATTTGCCAACCTGTGAAGGTTTGCCACGCAAAAATTCCAATCAAGGCAGTATTTACAGTGATATGAGTTATCCTTGCCCATTCTTTGCCCTGTTGCAGTATTGGCGCAAAAGCAGCTGAAAGGGCTGCTAAAAAGGCTAAACCTAGACCCGCTAATAAATGCGCACCCACAAATAACGTGCCATTGTCGTTATAGGTAACAGCCATACCGCCAACAGCGCCCGCTACCATCAGTACCAAAAAGACTGATCCAAGCTTGTGATGCAGAATATTGTATCGTTTGGCGATCAGAGCTTTTTTCTCTTCCCCCTCAGAGCTGCGAATTTTGCGATATTGCCAGCCTACATAACCTGCATAAAGTGCCAAAAATAAAGTTGCGAGCATCAGCAGTGGGTGAGCAAAGGTCACTACAGTTTTAAATGGTTCAGGGATTGCGACAATCATAGTTCTGTTCTTAGGAATTTCTTAGGTATAGCGTCGTAACGATTCTGTATTGAATCTTATTCAATTGTAAATAATTTTAATATATATAGCTGTCGTTGCTCTCTTCTTAAGGTTTAAATTGCTTCCCAGTCTTGAAAAGTTGCGGCTTGTCCCCAAAGTTTCCCCTCTTCGTCTACGACATTCCAGATAATCGCTTGGTCAATGTAGAAGCGATCGCCTGTACTCGCGATCCTGATCCCGCGATAATTACTAATATATCCTTGCGATTTTGCCTGTGCTAGAAGTTGTTCTCTTTCACTACGTTCCATTACCTCGGCAGTATATCGTGATGGCGTTGAAATAAAAGTGTGCCAATCCATCTTCCATAAATCAAGTGCTTTTTGGTTGCCATAGTTGAGAATTGGATCGGCTTGAGTGCCATGAGAAACAACTATGAGATTTGCATTGAATAATAAATTAGCGATTTCTACTGGTGATTGGTAATTGGTGATTGGTATTAGATTGTTGCTAGTCCAATGATGAAAACTATAGAGTAATAATTGGATATGTTGTAATAGTTCTTTTTGTAACCAAGGTTCAGCAATATTTGCATTCATAAATCGTTTTAGACATTAAAAATTTGAGATGGTGTTAACTGCAATTATTCAGGAATCTCGATCGCATTGTATTCTGCTCTTTTCTTACAATAATCAATATTGCGCTTACTGTCACTTACGATTACAACTAATAGCGTTACAGTGGTTTGAAAAGTAGTTTAGTAGAGTCGATTTGCTGGACGAGAGTGTTATTATGAATTTTATCTAAGTTATAAAAATAACGGCTATGGCAGATCCTTTAACATTGACGGCTGGGGCGATCGCAAATTTAGCTTTTCAGAAGTTTATCGAGTCGGGTGCTGGTGAATTGGCGAAGAAGTTCACCACGGAGGCGATCGCGAAGATGGATGAGTTACGCCAAGCGATCTGGAATAAGCTGCGTGGTAAGTCGGCAAAGGTGGATGAAGCTTTGATAAAAGCGGAGCATGGCGATCAGGCTGAGATCGCAACTATTGCCAAAAATCTAGATGTGGTATTGGATGATGAGCCAGAGTTTGCTGAACAGTTGAAAGTGCTGGCAAAAGAAATCCATGCTGGCAAGCTGCAAGATAATAGCAATATGGTGCAGAACGTCACGGGTGACAACAACATGAACGTTCAGGCAAAGGCTGAGCAAGGTGGCAAGCAGTACATTGCCGAAAAAATGTATTTTGGCAAAACCGAGGATGATTGACTAGAGTCGTCTGAGCCAAAAACAGTTAGTGTCATGAATTATTCGCGGTGATAGTGGTGGGTGAAAAGGTATAAAACAAGGAGATGACCAAAATTAAGGATCGCGATAAGTATGACTATAGCGGAACGAGAACAACAAATCCTGCGGGTAA
>JANNDZ010000155.1:0-3887 GCA_031378395.1 Pseudanabaena sp. OTE_75_metabat_487_sub | reverse complement strand
GTAAAGAAGCCAATACCATAGATATCCGAGGCAAGTTGATAGGGATTCTCGGAAACTGTTTGAATGGAATCATTACCATAATGCTTAAAGATCTTGACTGCATAGGTGGTGGATACTCCATGTCCTTGCAGAAATACCATGACCTCCTTAATCGCCTTTTGAGTTTCCCAAGCAGTTTTGATCATCTTCACCCGTTTCTTGGCAATACCAGGAACTTCTATCAGGCGGTCAATCTCATTTTCAATGATGTCAAGGGTATCCAAGCCAAAATGAGTGACGATGCGTTTAGCGGTGACTGGTCCCACGCCTTTAATCAAACCACTGCCCAGATATTTCTCAATTCCTGTAATTGTGGCGGGTTTAGTTTCACGGTATTGAGTGACTTGGAACTGGTCGCCAAACTTGGGATGCGATCGCCATGTGCCTTCTAGGGCAAGGGTCTGTCCTGCTTGGATATTGGCAAAGTTACCGACTACGGTGATTAGGTCTTGAGCCTTGGGTACTTTTAGCCGCGCCACGGTATAGCCTGTCTCTTCGGAGTGAAAGGTGAGGCGTTCGATAATGCCTTGGAGGTAGTCGGTGTTGTCAGGCATAAGCCAAAAGGACGGATAAATACTACTGAAATTGTGACAGAAATTTTAGCAGCAACGCCTCTTTCGCTATTTGCAGTTTTCTTGAAATCGTAATACTGTTGAAATTATCTAATTTTTTTAGTGTTAATTCATAAATTATGGACAATAATCACACTCCTAATGAATTTAAACCCATAACAGGCAGATCTGCGGAAGCCGCAATTCGTGGTTATGTCTATCAAGTTGATGTAACTATTGAACGATGGCTCAATCTTAATCTTAATGAGTATTTAGAGCTTGAGTGTGGTGAAGATATTGATCACATTTTTGAAAATGGAAGAACAACGGTGCAGGTCAAGGATGTTAAGAGCAATACGTTGACTCTTTTAAGTGGACTTGAATCGATTATTAATTTTGTTAAAAATTGTAAGGCTAATCCAAATCAGAATTTATATTTCTTGTACATAACAACAGCATCTGTAGGGAAAGAAAGAAATTTACCATCTATTTTTAGAGAACAACCATCAATTAAAATATGGGAGCAAATTCGTCAAGATTGTCTTGATAATATTTCACAAAACGACGCTTTGATAGGTATACGTAGTGTTTTATGTAGCTCACAAAAATATGAAGAAAAAGAAAATCAGAATGTTTTAAGAGACTATATCTGCAATACTAATAATGATGATTTGCTTGAAATCGTCCAGCGATTTCAGTGGCTTTATGAGAATCTATCTTCTGACTCAATTGATCATCAAATCATACACCTTTTAATGAAAAGACATGATCTTATAGAAGAAGTTAAAGCCAAGGAATTATACAATCGCTTATTCATTTACGTTTTTAAAGCGCTGACACGATCAGGTGTGAAACGGCTAACTATCAATAACTTAACAGAGCAAATTGAATGTCCAAAACTAAGTGATGAGGATGAAAGCCTTTTAGAACTGGTAAATCAAGTAAATATTCGTGTTTCCAAGCTTGAGGAAGATGTTTACGAGCTTGGTGGGCGAGTATCTGATCTCGAAAAGGGTAATGAGAAATATGATAGTCATCTGATAAGTCAACCCAAACAATTAGAAAAGCTAAAATGTCTTTCTAGACATCGTTTTATTGAAAGTCTGCGCGTAGTTGTAGATAATGATACTGCTATTAAACTTGCTAATGATTCCTCGATTTGGACACCACTTTCAGAGTTAAATCTTCATTATGGGGAAGTTAACTTTTTAGTTGGTGACATCGGTATAGGGAAGACGACCATTGCCCAACGTATCTATCAAGAAGCTCTTGAGAAATTTGAAACAGATAAAGATGTGCCAATACCTGTTTTTCTTGAATCTGGAGAATGGTGTCAGAATAAACATATCAAAACATCTATAGAGAGGGCTATTAATGGATGGGGAAATCCTGAAGAGAGAGGTGTTATAGCAATTCTTGATGGATTCGATCAGGTGGGAATAGAGATTGCTAGTGATATTCCTAGGCAAGCTAATCTTTTAGTCGTAGATTGGGATAAAACCACCATAATTATTACTAGTAGACCTATTCGCCTTCTAGACAATATTGAAAATAAAATCCAGATTTCTCCGCTTTCAGAAAAACGGTCGTATGAGTTAATAGCGAAAGCATCTGGTCGTGCAATGACAGCAATGATCTGTTCTGGATGGACATTAGCTATTCGAGAGGCTATTCGTTATCCTCTATTTGCTCTTATTATGGCTAGTTATTTAAAACAAGATTCAGTCAATTCTCCACAGTCAACTGGTGAATTACTTTCATGGCTTGTTGATGACGCTTTAAGGCGTTCTGAGGTAGAGTATGCTAATTATGAAAGTTTATTTCAACAATTAGCATTGCAATCTATAGAAAATGGAGGACAAGGAATTCGAGCTACGGATATTGCAAAAAGTAATGAGATAAGGCTACTTTTAGACTCTGGTTTAGTTGTTGCTCGTTCTAGAGACGTAATTGCATTTCCTTTACAAATTCTTAATGAGTGGTTTGCTGCCAAAAGTCTAGAGAATAACCCCGAAAAGGTTAGAGAATTTGCAAATAATCCTCAAATGCTTGAAAAATGGCGGTTTTCTCTAACTATTGCCGTAGCAACTTTCAGATTTGACATAGTGTCAAAAATATTACAGCCAATTGTAGAAATATTCCCCGCATTCGTGGTTGAAATTGTAATTAAGGCATCAACACGTTGGGGAAGAAAAGAAAGGCAACTGCCCACTTATTATAAATGTGGGCAACAAATTCAAACTGCAATGCAATCTTGGGTAAAGGGGCTAATGCATCTATCAGAAATTGCTATTCCTATTCAGAATGACGGAAAAATTTGCCCTATAGGAGTTAAAACTGATGAAGTAAGACTTGAAACAGCTTGGTATGTAGGTAATGATTTGCTTGACGGAGATATTGTTGAACTGCCAGAAGAATGGGACGATGACTTTCTCAGTGAAAGATTGGATTGGCGAAATGGTATAAGTTCTTATCCTAGTGATGAGTCTGCATGGGCATGGAGATGGACAATAAACATAATCGTTAGCAACCTATCAAATAGACTTCAATTCCCTATTTTGTCTGTTGATAGTCAACCACTCTGCAAAGAAGCAGCTTGGCGTTGTGCTTTAGCAATTATTGAGTATCGACGAAGATGGCGAATTACAGAGATAAAGCTTAATTGGTGGGGAATTGAATGTTTTCCTATAGAAGAAATTATCGAAACAGTCTCTGCTATTGAACAAGCAGCTTTACAGGATCGCTATATTGCACTACCAGATATTTCAGGTTTAGTAAATATGAATGTTCAAGCGTATTTTCTTAAACAACTGAAAAGAGAAATAGATTACTTGCTTGAGAGGAATGAGACAGTAATGTACAGCATGTACCCATTTCCAGATACAGATGGGGGGAAAAGGCTATGGCAACTTTATAGTAATGCTCAGTTAAGTTTACGAGTAAAGATGGTCTATAAAAATGCACTTGATGCCTATCAAATGATAACTCATACATGGTTCAATCAAATGATTCCCAATATGCGAATTAGTGCCATGCTACCCGCTCGTCTTGTTGGCATAATAATTATACCTCTACCTGATCAATCACGACTAGGTATGCCACACCTAGACTGGTTTTTAGAGCCATTATCCAAAAGTTCAGAGAATGAAGTTGAGATTGCATTTATTGAACGTGGTGCTGACAGAACAAATTACAATAGCAGAAGAGAATTAGCCTCTCAATCTTCAACTGTTGCCAGATATATTTCTGAAAACCCTGATACAGAAGTCGGAACAAACTAAAATCAATCAAACCCAA
>JANNDZ010000615.1:0-1608 GCA_031378395.1 Pseudanabaena sp. OTE_75_metabat_487_sub | reverse complement strand
GGCTATCGCGCAAACCCCGCCATCGCCTACTTATTCACTTTTTCATAGTGACTATTTTTGGGTGGGAAGGGAGTATGAAATCGATTTGGGGATTTTCAGCGCCGCAGGGTCTAAAAATCCCCAAATCAATTAGCAGAGTCCTCTAACAGAGAGCTTTTCTCGCTATCGATTCTTAATCAAGATAATGACTATTTCTATTTCAGCGATTCTCACCATGAAATTGGTTTTTACAATGTAAATCGCTGGCTTCTATTTAATTTTGCTAGACAAAATCATTCATATTCGCGTAGGATCATAAACCGTCAAAAAATCCTAAGCATAAATGACCTCTGAAAAAATGAAGTTGCTAGTTGCAGAAGCAGTTACCGCTCTTGCACCAACATTTACCCAAATCGATCTCCATGTAAAGAAAAACCTTGAACGGGTTTTGCAAGCTTTTCGCGATCGCCGTGTGGGAGCGCACCACTTTGCCAGCGTATCAGGGTACGGGCATGGTGATATGGGGCGTGATGTTTTAGATGAGGTCTTCGCGCAAATAATGGGCGCAGAATCCGCCGCCGTGCGCGTACAATTTGTCTCAGGAACTCATGCGATCGCCTGTTGTTTATTTGGGATTTTACGACCACTTGACGAACTTTTAGCAGTTGCGGGCGCACCCTACGATACTCTCGAAGAAGTAATCGGCTATCCACTCACATCTGATAGTCAAGGCACAGCCTATGCAGGTTCACTCAAAGACTTTGGGATTACCTATCGCCAAGTAGAGCTTACATCCACAGGAAATATAGATTGGGAAGCCTTGGCAACAGCCGTCAAACCGCAGACTCGTATGGTATTAATTCAGAGATCCTGTGGCTATGCATGGCGAGAGAGTCTATCCATAGCTGATATCGAGCGCATTATTCAATTAGTAAAACAGCAAAATCCGAATACTGTCTGCTTTGTGGATAACTGCTATGGGGAATTTATTAGCGATCGCGAGCCTACTGCGATCGGAGCTGATATTATTGCAGGCTCTTTAATTAAAAATCCTGGTGGCACGATCGCCACTGCTGGTGGATATATAGCAGGAAAGACTGAATATGTAGATCTAGCAGCCCAACGACTGACTGCTCCTGGTATTGGGCGAGAAGGCGGTGCAACTTTTGATCTCAATCGTTTACTCTTTCAAGGGCTATTTCTTGCACCGCAGATGGTCGGTGAAGCGATGAAAAGCAGCCACCTTGCCGCTTACGTGTTTGATCAATTAGGATACAAAGTCAAGCCACTTCCCTTTGAACCGCGCCGCGATATTATTCAAGCAATTCAACTTGGTGCTTCAAAAAAGCTGATTGAATTCTGTCGTAATCTCCAACGCTTCTCTCCCATTGATTCTTACGTCGATCCTATCCCTGGGGAAATGCCTGGATATGTCAGCCAGTTAGTTATGGCAGGCGGAACTTTTATTGATGGAAGCACTTTAGAGCTTTCGGCAGATGGTCCCTTGCGTGAACCTTACACGGTATTTCTGCAAGGCGGGACACATTGGACGCATCTAGCGATCGCTCTTGAAAATTTCCAGATTGATGATCTATAACAAAGCCCAAAAGACAAGTGGCGGCGTGAAGC
>JANNDZ010000609.1:0-7694 GCA_031378395.1 Pseudanabaena sp. OTE_75_metabat_487_sub | reverse complement strand
GGTAACTGCGTGGAATACTGCCCCACCAATGCTCTCTCGATGACCGAAGAATATGACATGTCTACGTTCGATCGCCACGAATTAAACTTTGATAGCGTTGCACTCGGACGGATGCCCACCAAGGTTACTGAAGATCCTTTTGTCACGCCGATTCGAGAGCTTGCTTATTTGCCAAAGGGTGTTATCGAAGGACATGAAGCAACTCACACTGCTAGACGTGCGGGTTTGCGTCCTGAAGAAATTGCCGAAGCTGCTGCTGAAAATAAATAATAGATAAGAAAATTTATGATTAACAATATTGGTTTGGGCGATGGTTCGCAAACCGTATCCCTAGTTGTCTTAACAGCAATGTTAATTTCTTCGGCAATGGGTGTGGTGCTTTTGCAAAATATCGTCTATGCAGCCTTTCTACTTGGAGCCTGTTTTATCAGCGTGGCTGGGCTTTACCTGTTACTCAATGCTGATTTTGTAGCGGCAGCTCAGGTTTTGATCTATGTCGGTGCAGTCAATATTTTGATCCTGTTTGCGATCATGTTGGTGAATAAGCGCCAGGACTATCAAGATGTCAAATATGGAGCTTTACGTAGTGTAGTTACGGGCGTTGTTTGCTTAGGCCTGTTTGCATTGTTAGGAGTCACTGTAACTTCAACGAATTGGGCTGTTAGTCCTACGATCGCTAAGCTACCTTCGACGATGGTGGTGATCGGTCAGCATTTCTTTAGTGATTATTTATTGCCCTTTGAACTTGCATCGGTTTTGCTTTTAGTAGCCCTAATTGGTGCGATCGTGCTTGCCCGTCGTGAGCTAGTGCCTGATACAGTGACAGTTGGTCAAGTTGATGAAGATTCACTTGAGTTATTAGAAAAGCCCAAAGAGCAACTTGTTGCTTCTAAATAAAGTTTGATTACTGCCTTCGGCAGTAATCAAACTTTATTAGTAATTGAAATTAATAGTAAACATATATGTCTTTAGAACCTTTTTTGATTATTGCTGCCGCACTCTTTTGTATTGGTATCTATGGATTAATTACCAGTCGCAATGCAGTACGTGTATTGATGTCAGTGGAATTAATGTTAAATGCTGTCAATCTTAATCTGATGGCATTCTCAAATTATCTTGATTCAGCAAGTATTCGTGGTCAAGTATTTACCGTCTTTGTAATCTCGATCGCTGCTGCCGAAGCCGCTGTTGGTCTGGCGATCGTGCTATCGATCTATCGCAGTCGCGACACTGTTGATATGGAGCAATTTAACTTACTGCGTTGGTAAAAACTACATGTTTATCAATCCTTGAAATGGCTACTACATTTTAAGGATTGGTCTTACATTTTTTGTGTAACCCTAAAAAAATGCAAAATTTTTTACAGCAAATTTGGTTAAAGTTCTCAGAGCCGCGTAGTTTAAGATTTCTAGTCGTGGGGATACTTGGAGCAACAACAAATATTTTGCTTCTTGCTGCTTTAGTTGATTGCTTACATTGGGATACAACCTTTTTGCGATCGCTTGCCAATATAATTGCTACTGAAATTTGCTTAGTGGCAAGTTTTTTTGCATATCGCCAGATTGTTTGGCAAATAGAAGGATTTGATTGGCGATTGGTATTGCAAACCGAATTACCAACGTATCATCTATCTATCGCTTCAGTGATTGCAATTCGTTCTTTATTACTATTTCCATTTATGGATTGGCTAGGGATCGATCTTGTTGTGAACAATGGGATAGGGATTGGAATCGGCGCAATTTTAACCTATACATTGAGTGAGAAATTTATATTTACGGCAAAAATCCCCCTTTCTTAAAAATGCAACCAAAAAATAGAGTTGTGGAGCTTCGTGCCACCACTTTGTTTTTTGGCTTTATCATAAAATTGATTGCAGAATATAGCTCAAGCCCGCGCTAGATAGAGGCACTGAGATGTTATCTGTGCCTCCTGGGGAATAGGCTTCAAGTAAAGCCGCGATCGCAGCGACAGGCATCGCAATGCCAATGTCACGGGTATGGATACCGTGAGTAAGCCCAAAAATACCGATCATCACCATCAAACTGGTAACAAACATAGCAAACGAACCTTCAAGGCTACGCTTATTACCGAGATTCACAAAGGTGTGTTTTCCAAAGCGTTTGCCGATTAGCGCTGCCATGCCGTCCCCCCAAGACATGACCATTACTCCAATGACGGCATATTGCGGATGGCTATCCCATAAAAGCACTACTAAAATCGTGATACTAAGCGCGTAGTAAAACACACCGTAGGTCTTGCGTCCCACATCGTGGATCATTGGCAAAATATTTGTATAGTGAGATGCCAAGGCGATCGCAGTAAATGTCACGCCTGCGGTCACACATAGCCATGTCGGGATATGCAGCCACCATGCGATCAGCAAGACATTACCAGTGCCAATATGCACAACTTTGCGGACTAGTTCTGGATCTTGCTTGAGGCGGCGCAAGACCTCTGATGCTAGAAATACTAGACCTAGCCAAATAGCCACAGCACTAATCTGGATCGGTAGAGAGGTAATCGGAGCGATATCGCTAGTTATAGGCATATGACAAGCTATCTAGAAGGAAATTTCATAACTATGTTGAGGGTGCTTTGCGCTCTCAACATAGTTGGATTACAAGCCATTACCAATGATGATAAATGGTGACCAATAGTAAGGATGACTGAAGTTGCCATTTTTACCAGCGTTAATCAGCGTTCTTTGAGATTTGGCTAATACTTCTGCTTTGGTTAGCTCAGTATCTTGAAGTATGTCATAAAAAGCAGCCATTAAAGCTTGTGTACCACCATCAGAGACTTGCCAAAGCGAAGCGATCGCAGCCTTTGCACCTGCATACTCCATTTGATACCCAAATCCCATAATCTCCGTACCGTTACCAAGGCGACCACCCAGCCCTGTCTCACAAGCACTAAGAATCACCAGATCGACATTTTGCAATGACCATGTAGACACATCTCGTAATGAAGCGCGACTACCATCGCCAAACAGCACAAACGAATCTTCAGGTCTGCCAATCACAAAAGCGGCATGGGTAGCTAGATGAATAATATTGTATTCCTTAAATTTGGCGACTGTAGAAGTAACATTAAAATCGCGATCAATGAATTTCGCAGAATTCGGCAACTTAGCAATCAAATTATCAACTTCTTTTCCCGCAAAAGGTAACCCCGAAAAGTTAAAAGTTTGTCCGTTCACATCAAATACATATTTGCCAGAAGCGAAAGCACCAGCAAGCACACGAGGCTGTCGCTGACGACGGCGATCGCTTAAATTAGTTAAACTCGCAGCGGTAATCGTATTAATCGCATAGCTTTCCACTAGCCATTGCTTGCCATCATAGAGCGCGGCGATCGGCAGATAGCGTAACTGTCCGTCGGGCGCATAGATGATCGTTTGGATGCCAGCTTTTTGTAAATCATCTGCGATCGGTTGGATCAGCCAAGCATATAGTCGTTGCGATGAATCCACAATATCAAGAGAGCTAGGATCGCGGACATCAGCACGAAATTCCACGATCGCCCGATTGAGATCTTCGCGTTTTACTGCCACAGTACGGCGAATCGGTGCGCCATTAGCGGTAACGAGAATTAATTCTAAGCGATCTTCTAATATTAATGGATAGAAGATCGCGGATTTTCGCGAAAGCTGTTGGAGGCTCTTTTGGAGAGATATAAATTGCTGGAGATTTGCGTCACTTGCCGTGCGATTTTCTGATTGATTGATTTGGTTTAAGATCGTGGCAACAGCCGGACTCTGCACATAGGTATTTAGTTGTTGTGAAGAGCGTTCTTGGACATCTAGCAACTCACGCAAGCGCTGAATTTGTTGTGGCGATCGGTTTGCTTGGGTAAGTTTTAGGATATCTAGTTGTTCTTTACCAGCCTGAATAGAGCGGTTTTGAATCGCACTATAATCAGCTAAGAACCTTTGTTCAGGTGCTAGAAGTTCAATCCCTTTAGCCGTTTCGAGATTGCCACGTACATTTTTGAGATAATCATCTAGCTCTTGAACTTTTAACAAGTCAAGAACCTGTTGTGCTTCGAGAATCCGATTTTGCTTAAGAAGTAAATCCGCCAAATCACGATAGGCTTTTTCGACAGTCCCCGTAAAGGTTTTCTGCTCTGCTACAGATAGCGATCGCAGTTCTTTACGAAGCGATTCGCGGATATTTACGGATTGCTTATAAAAGAAAATTGCTAAATCTGGTTGTTGCCAAATAGAAAACAAACTTCCTAAGTTACTGAGATCAATACTTTCGCCTCGGCGTTCGCCCAACTGACGATGAATTGTCGCAGCTTGTTGATAGACATTAAGAGCTTCAGAATAACGTTTAATATCCACATAGACTACCCCCAGATTACTCAAAGCTGTTGCTTCAGCAGAGCGATCGCCAATTTCTCGTAAAATCTCTAACGATAGCTGATAGTGGCGAATCGCTTCGTTATTCTGTTTTAAAATCCGATATATTTCGCCGATATTGTTGTATGTGATACCCTGCGCAGGAATATCATTCAGTTCTTTATGAATGGTTAGAGCTTGTTCATAATAATTCAACGCTTTTTTGAGATCGCCTTTGTCATCATAAATGGAGCCAATATTACTTAAGAAAATGCTCTCTGCTTGGCGATCGCCAAGTTTTTGAATTTTTTGTAATGCTAATTCCTGAAATCGCAAAGCATTATCTAACTGTCCTAATTCTTTATAAGCAGCACCAATATTACTGAGAGTGGTTGCGGCTTGACTGGTTAAATCAAGCTGTTCGGATAATTTTAGTGATGCATTATATGCTTCTAAAGCTTGTAAGTATTTGCCCTGACTACGATATATACCTGCCATATTATTGAGAATGCTGGTCTCAATTTTGCGATCGCCTGTAACTCGCACTATTTTTAGAGATTGTTGATAGAAGTCTAACGCCTTCTCAAACTGTCCTAGCCGCCGATAGGCAAATCCAATATTTAGCAAGACTCCTGCCGATTTTTTTTGGTTGTTCGTAGATTCATAAATAGCTAAAGCTTGCTGCAATCTCTCTAGTCCCTGACTAAATTGCCCGATCGCTACATAGATATTGCCAATATTATTGAGAATTGTTAATTCTCGATCTTGAGCTTTAATTAGTCGTGC
Source organism: Pseudanabaena sp. OTE_75_metabat_487_sub (assembly GCA_031378395.1). Taxonomy (GTDB): domain Bacteria; phylum Cyanobacteriota; class Cyanobacteriia; order Pseudanabaenales; family Pseudanabaenaceae; genus Pseudanabaena. The sequence goes on along the minus strand of JANNDZ010000609.1, from coordinate 2,566 downwards.
TCGTTCCAAGGCTTGCTCATAAGTTGCGATCGCCTGTCGCCAATTATTAGCTCGGTTGAAAGCAAAGCCAAGATTTTGCAATACCATCACTTCATCTGATCTGACCTGCAAATTTGCCTTGGCTTCTTTTAACTGAATTGCACTAATTATTTTAAAAGCTGACTGATAGGAGGCGATCGCCTGATCTAATTTTTGTAAATTAAGGTAAGCATTACCTATGAAATTCTGAGTCCTTGCCTCAGAAAGCCGATCTCCTTCCTTTTGAAAAATTGCGATCGCTTGTTGCAAGAGTTTAACTGCTTCCTGCGCGTCGCCACGCTGAAAACTTTCTCGACCATCAATCACCAACTGGAAGCCTCTATCTAGGTTGCTTTGTTCGGTCTTTGGTATTTGGTTTTGAGCAATTTTGTTCTGCGAAGTTAAAGGCTGCAAAATCATTTCAGCATTTGCAAAATGCGGCGAAATATTCATAATCAACAAAGTTGACAAGATTGAGCGATATAACATGCTGCACTAACCATAAAATTTGTTGTAAAAGTACTGACAAACCGTAGAACTTTCAACTGATGTTACGTGATTTTGACCACAGCGAAAAGCGCTACAAGAGATTAAGATAAATGGCTCTTTTTTTGTCTGAGTATTGGTATAACTATTAAATAGATCAAATCGCAACCATCATCTAGCCATGGGCAAAGCGAGCAAACATGAATCAGCCCAAGGAGCAAAAACTCCAGTTCATCCGCTTTGATAGAGGTATTAGTCAGTACAATCATGACTACTACGCGGCTCTGGGTCTACCAATCATTAGCGATCCTACTTACATTCGCAACGTATATTTGCGGATTGCCCGCATCTTGCACCCTGATATATATGGCTTTTCAGCAGAAGAAAAAGAAGTTGCCACACAATATCTAGCAAAACTGGTCAACCCTGCCTATAACGGCTTAATGCAAGAACAGAATCGCAAAGCCTACCAAGGAATATTTAAGCTTCTTGCCAAACGCTTAATGCAAAGATCTCGTAATATCCAGATTCATTCGGAGATTGCTTGTGAGTTAGTAATGACTCCTAGTGATGAGGTTTATGAGCGCTTGGTTACGGAAATCGCCAAAGTGCAATATGAATCTCTCACCCAAATTCTGGAACATACAGCAGAGATTAGTGAACTAAATCTGGTTTACATCCTTTATAAAGAGGGTTATCGACATGGAGCAGTCAATATGCCGCCAGTACTTGCACCAATGTTGACCCCAAAAACCACAAAATCCTATGCAACAAATGTTCCCCTTCCTCCCCCCTCAAAGCCTAGTTACAACTACAACCTCCAGTATGCAACCGATAAACATGCTAGTAATCTGAATTCTAACTCTGATGAAACAGTAATTCAGGCTAGAGTTGAGGGCAATGATATGCAGATGATTAACAATCGGATGAAAATCTGCGAAATCTACATATCGCAGAGCAATTGGAAGGCTGCGCTCCAAGATTTGCGAGAGATCTTGGCAATCGATAAGGATAATAGTCGATGTCTAGCTCTGTTAGGTGTGGTTTACAAGAATATCAATCAACCACAAATGGCAAAAGCAAGCTTCAAGCGATCGCTTCAGATTAATCCTCAAGAAGCCATAGCTCTAAAACATCTTCTAGAAGTAGACAGTTCCATTCCTAATCAAAGCAGCAATAAGAATAATGGGAAAAGCGATCGCAAATCAAATCTCCCAACTATCAAAAAGACTATAGCTCAACCACAAAAGCGCAGTTGGCTAGAGCATTTACTAAAATGGGCTTTTTCCAAAAAACCCTAAAAAAATGGAAATGGAAGATAGTGCTTCGGGCTGCTAAGCGATCGCATTCTCGCGCTCTATAATCAAACAATGACAACGTCGGAGAAAAAATTGCCATGGTAACGACGATAGAAAAGCCTAAAACCATATCTCTAGAAGAATTTCTCGCCCTTCCCGAAACCAAACCCGCCAGCGAATATGCCCAAGGAATCATCACTCAAAAAGTCATGCCCAAAGGAAAACACAGCCGTCTTAAAAGTCGTTTCTCTAGAGAAGTCGATCTAATCGCCGAAGCCTCCCAAATAGCCCTTGCGCTCACCGAACTACGCTGCACCTTCGCAGGACGCTCCATCGTCGCCGATATCGCCGTTATCCTTTGGCAAAACCTTCCCCGCGACAATGACGGTGAAATTAGCAATCAATTTAACCATCCTCCCGATTGGATTATCGAAATCCTCTCTCCCGATCAATCCTCAGTTTTAGTGATCGAAAAAATTCTGTTTTGCCTCAAGGAAGGCAGCGAAATCGGTTGGCTGATCGATCCTGCCACCAAATCAATCATCATCTTCCAAAATGGCTCAACCCAGATTCACTTTGCCACCACCGAAACTCAGCTACCCTTACCCGTCTTGACAGGCTTAGAAACATGGCAGATTACTGCCAGTGACATCTTCGCACGGCTAAAAATTTAACATTAATAGAGTTGGGGGGGGGGGGGGCGCGACGAAAATAAAGAAAATAAAAAGAAGAAAATAAAAAAAATAAAAATTTTTAATTTTTTT
>JANNDZ010000606.1:0-6590 GCA_031378395.1 Pseudanabaena sp. OTE_75_metabat_487_sub | reverse complement strand
CCCTTAAAAAGGGGGAAGAAGATTAATTCTCCCCCCTTTTTAAGGGGGGCTGGGGGGGATCAAGACAATCCTCAAATAGTTTCAAAAAATCATCTTCAGATTTATTTATCAAATTAGAGAATTTATGCAAATCAACGAATCTCTATCAACCATAGCTCAATCTCCCACAGAACAAACATCAAAGGCGATCGCAGTCGAAAACCTGAATCACTACTTTGGTAAAGGCGAACTCCAAAAACAAGTTCTATTTGACATTAATCTCTCGATCGATCGCAGTGAGATCGTAATCCTGACTGGCCCCTCTGGATCTGGTAAAACTACACTCCTCTCTCTTATGGGTGGATTGCGATCGCCTCAATCTGGCAGCCTCAAAATCCTAGATATAGAACTAGTTGGCGCACCTAAAAGCACTGCTTTAAACTCACGAAGATCCTGTGGCTATATCTTTCAAGCTCATAATTTACATAGCTCTCTTACTGTAATCGAAAATGCGATGATGGGATTAGAAGTCCAAGGAACCTATTCCCGTCCCGAAAGACGCGATCGGGCTAGAGAAATCCTCGGCATTGTCGGTTTAGAGCAACGCATTGACTATTATCCTGAGAGTCTGTCTGGTGGTCAAAAGCAAAGGGTTGCGATCGCACGCGCTTTGATCAGTCATCCTAAAATCATCCTCGCTGACGAACCAACCGCCGCCTTGGACAAACAGTCTGGCAGGGAAGTTGTAACCTTGATGCAGAAACTAGCAAAAGAACAAGGCTGCACAATTTTGATGGTGACTCACGACAACCGTATTTTGGATGTAGCCGATCGCATTGTCTATATGGAAGATGGCAAACTTGTAGCGAAAAACCCTGAAGCCCAATGATTGCAGACGCTCCTTTCCCCAAACTTCTAAATTTTAAGGAATAACAATTATGTCTTCACCTAAAACCTCTCGCATTAAAGTCTCTGTTCCCTATCGTTTCAAACTAACAGAAAGAGAATTTGAAGTGCTTTCAAGGATTGTTGAAGGGCAAAGTAATCCGCAAATAGCTTCCGCACTATATCTTAGCCTTAACACAATCAAGTCTCATGTCAATAGCATCTTGAACAAACTTGGTGTGAACGATCGCGTGCAAGCGGCAGTTTTTGCAGTTCGCAATCACTTACTTTGAATTTACGATCTAAATCAGCTAGCTAAGCAGGGCAAACATGGAGGGGTTGCCCTGCTTGAATAATTGAGGCTCTGTAGTGGTTAAAGAACCTGAACCTGCATACTTTGCCACTGAGAAAGGCTGTAAGTCTTTAGTTGCAACGCGTGGATTGCACCAGTATCAAGATGCTCCTGAATTGCTCCATACACTAGTTTATGCTGCTTAATCATCGATAAGCCCTCAAACTGCTCTGCAACCACGATCGCGGAGAAGTGTTGCCCATCTTGATTAGGATCTTCAACTTGAACTTTGGCATTGGGCAAAGCTGCGCTAATTAATTCGGCAATATTATTGTGGGAAATCATGCTGGACAAACTCAAAGTGTACAAAATTTAATTGGGCTTTTCACATTGTGCCATATGCAAGAGGTTATACCAATTCACAAAAGTGTCGCCACACTTTTGTGAATTAAAAATTACACATAGTGAGTGTTTTAGAAATAGAAAAAGGCTATGCCATTTTCTATTTTGGACTTTAAGCTTTTCACAGCAAAATCTGCTGAAAATGATAGTATGGATGGCGCAAAGCGCCGATTGTCTTACTCATTTTTTGAAATACTGATTTAATGAAAATCGCAACTTGGAATGTAAACTCAGTTCGTACAAGGATTACCCATGTTTGTGATTGGCTACAAGCAAATCCTGATGTCGATCTGTTGTGTTTACAAGAAACAAAGGTAGTAGATGCCGACTTTCCCCATACACCATTTACAGATTTAGGCTACCAGACTCACATTTATGGTCAGAAATCCTATAACGGCGTGGCAATTATTGCGCGATCGCCTATTGAGGATATTCAGACGGGATTTGCCTCAGTATTAGGCGATATCTCAGAACCAAGCTTAGATGCGCAAAAGCGTTTGATTACATGTAGCTTTGGCGATATTCAAGTCGTGAATATGTATGTCCCCAATGGCTCAGAAGTAGGCAGTGAGAAATATGAATACAAGTTGCGTTGGCTAAAACTATTAAAAGAATACTTGCAGGCATTATTAGCAAAAAATTCCAACGTACTGATTTGCGGTGACTTTAATGTCGCGATCGCAGATATCGACATTTACGATCCAAAAGGTCGCGAAAACAAAGTAATGTCAACCGATATCGAGCGCGAGGCTCTTGCTGAAGTCTTAAATCTTGGGTTTAAAGATATATTTCGGAAATTTGAATCTGATGGCGGGTATTATAGTTGGTGGGATTACCGTTCTGGAGGTTTTCAACGCAACCGTGGTTGGCGAATTGATTATCATTTTCTCACAGATGCACTCTACGAGAGAGCTACAGCCTGTACGATCGACCCTGAACCTCGAAAACTCACTCAACCCAGCGATCACACACCTGTGATTGTGACCATTGATTAGTTTTAGTACTTGACGCTCTAATCAAACTCAGATCATTTTTCAAAAGGTAAAAAATCCTGAACTATGAAATACCGTATTTTTATAGCGATCGTGCTATTTATCTTATTTTTATTTCCCTTGCCAGCATGGGCGGCGAATCCTAGCCAAATTGTCCAATTGCAAACGACAAAAAGCTGTCAAGTCTGTGATTTGACAGGAGCCTACCTACCAGTTAGCAACTTAGACTATACCTATTTACTTGCCTCTGACCTGAGTCGGGCTAACTTAGTTGGCGCGAGTATTACTTACTCAAATCTGAGCCGAGCCAATCTCACTGGCGCAAATCTCAGCCGTGTCAACTTTAAACGCACCAAGATGTTGTTAGCCAACTTTACCAACGCTATCTTAGATAAAGCAGATCTGACTGAGGCTGATCTCACTAGTGCCAATATTTCCGAAGCTCAGTTAGTTAATGCAAAGCTCTGTAAGACAGTTTTATCGGATGGATTAACCTCAAATCGTGATTGTTAGATAAAAGCGGCGCTCTACGCCGCTTTTATTGATTAGCGAGCCTTTCTAATGCGTCACCATTAACACGACAGATACGCCAGTCTGGGAGAATTTCTGCACCAATACGCTTATAAAATGCGATCGCAGGTTCATTCCAATCTAAAACTGACCATTCAAAACGTCCATATCCTCTAGACACAGCAATCTGAGCAAGATTGGTAATTAGGGCTTTGCCAAGCCCCATACCGCGATATTCCGACAGCACAAACAGATCTTCTAAATAGATACCGCGTCGAGTTAAGAAAGTGGAATAGCTCGTAAAAAATAGTGCGAATCCGACAATTTTTTGATTCGGTTCTATCTCTGCGACGATCGCTTCGATACAAGGGTTTGCGCCAAACAAATCTTTTTGTAGGGATTCAATATTGCCTGTGACTTTATCAGAGAGATTTTCATAGTCAGCAAGTGCAACAATTAACGAAAGAATGGCAGGAGTATCAGCGATAGTCGCAGAGCGAATCGTAAATTGAACTTGAGTCATAGATTGTAAATACTCGCTTTGAATAATTATTTATAGCAATGAAAAATTTGCTTAGGACGTACAGCGCTCTGCGCTGTAAAACTCAAAATACAAGTGAAGGCACTTCGCGCCTTCACTTGTATTTTGAGTTTTGCATTGCCATAGCTAAAACAAACGAAATGGAAGCGGTCGGGAAGATTTAAAACGCTCGATTTCATCATCCATTTGGGCAGAGATTTCTTCATTGCTGGCTCTTCTGGGTTTGGGAGGTGAATCGTATAAAATGATACAATTTGGACGGTTTTATAAAACTAAAACTCTTGCTACGAAAGGTTTCTAGCTATTGTCAGCCTTTCTTGTCCCCGCAAACCCAGAAGAGCCCTTTTTATCCCCTTTTGTCACCCCTTCAGATGAATTTTATACTCAATCCTCTGAATCCTCTATCTATCTTGCTTTGATTCGTCAAATGTTGCGAGATGTTACTCCCCAGACTTCTTAAATAGATTCTTAAAGTCTAAAATCATTAAAATTATGACCTTATCCTATGTATTAAGATTTTGGTTCATTTCTAAGGTTACAAGTTCTAGTTAGAATAACAGTTTTAAACTTAGGGGAATAGGATTCATGCAATATTAATTAGCATTGGCAAAAATTTTACTGTCAAAGCTATTTCTGTGGAGAAGATTTGCTTTTTAATTTCAAATCTTTCAGAATATTTAAAGCTGCTGTTTCTCCAGTCTCGCAACCTCCCTCCATATAACCTTGATTCTCAAGTGAAACAGAATCTCCTGCAAAAAACAAATTATTAACTCGTTCTTGCTCAACACCATGCAAACTTGTCCATTGGCCCAATAAGTAGCAAGCATAGGAACCCTGAATGTAGGGATTAGTTGACCAATAGGAATGAGCAACCTTACCAGCAATATTCTCTGCTTTGAGACCTGGAAAAATTTGATCGAGTTGTAGGATAAGCTTTTCAGTTAAAGCTGAAATGTTTCCTGTACCAACCTCTACACCTTGGCGACCGCCTGTAAGATTTGTGAGCAAACCAAGTCCTTGTGTGTAGCGACTTTGAGCACTCTCCCATAGGTCCTGAAATCCCAAGTCAGTAAAAGTTTCAGCATTAGCGTTATAACGGGTTCGCCAGACTTTCTCACGGTAACCTGTGATTAACTTGGCATTAGTTCCATAACCAAGGGTATCAATAGCCAAGCGTTTGACAGGTGGTAAATCAACCTGTAGGTTAACGTGCCGCAAGACACTAAATGGTATCGCTAAAATGATTCGCTCATAGGTACGCTCAGTGGTGCTAGTCCCGGATTGCAGGGTAACTCGGTAACGCCCATCTGATAGCGTGCGGATAGATTCTAAAGCTGTTTCAAGCTCAATGTAGTTTGACAGTAACTGTGCTAGCCTACGAGGAATTTGATCGTTCCCACCATCAATATAAAACCGCTCATCGCTATCGCCTGTGACTTCAAACTCACCGGGCTTTGTGCCGATTAAATACAGCATATTCAAGCAGGACTGCTCATCGGCTTCCCGACCATATTCAACGTTGTAAGCTACCTCGATTAGACGACGAATATAACTTGAAGTGGGGATGCGCTCTAGATACTCAGTAATCGAAAGCCGATCTAGAGCAACTGCATCCTTATCAACAGTCTGATAGTTTTCAAACTTAGCGATTTTCTTGATATCTGCCCTGATCTGGTTAGCGACTGGCGTAAAGTCTTTGATGATGTCCTCGATTGGTAGCTTACGTCCTTCAAAATAGTACGTGTCAACTAGCCCTTCTTGGTCAACTAGTACGTCTACCACTTTGATTCCTAACTCTTTCGCTAGACCCAGGATATGAAGGTGATCCGTATTGATTAGCTCTCCCCCAAGCTCTGCGGTAAGCTTTGTTCCAGCCGCATTCCGCAAACTTCGCATCCGACCTCCGACTCGCCCGGTAGCTTCGATCACATGAACAGGTACGCCAGCTTGCCATAATCGGTAAGCAGCTGTTAGTCCAGAAATCCCCGCTCCCACGATAAGTACAGGGCTGACGCGGGACTGAGCAACAGCGCGATCGCCTCCAGTTGTCCAATTCAAACCAGTAGTCGCCGCACAACCAGCAAAAGCCATCCCACCGTACAATAGACGACGACGAGAAAAGCACGCTCTAGGGCTGTTGTTTTCTCTGAGCATATCCAACAGCTCATCATTAGGTATTCCAGATGTTTGCGCTAATTGAGTAATTTTGTAGGCTTGACGTAAAGTCTTGAGAAGCAAGGATTTAGGCATCGTCTATTAAACCATTGAAATTCTAATGAATACACAATTTAAACTATTTCAAACTATACTCGGTAACTGATATCTATAAAATTGATCGCAATTTTTATTAGTTTAGATGTTTAGTCTCAAACAACAAGTCTAAAATACTACCTAAAAAAGCCAAAGGTGAAAAATATGACCGATAGAATTTCCACACCCGACATACAGGAAACAGAGGCTTTGTTAACTGAACTTTTTGAGGAAGTTAAAAAATGGGAAGGTACCTTGGCTGGTGGCACAAGACTTGGTGTAGGAGCAACAGCAGTTGAGAGTTTACTAACAACCAAAATTAGTTTCGGCAACCCCAAAAGTGAACTAAAACTTCTGACAGAATCAGCATTCCGTGAGGTGGGGCTAGAAATAGCTGGTGATTTGCAAAGGCAAATGCGTGATCAATATGATTTCTATTACATGACGCTTCCAGTATATCTACGCTCAAAACCTAGAAGTCAATTCAGTTGGTTACGTTGCGAACTAAACTTTGGTCCAAAAGGAGAAGAGAACGAGCCAATAGTTCAGAAAATATTTCCCACCGAGGAATGGAGAACCGCAATGAAATTTGGGGGGGGGATGAATTTGGCTCTCAACCAAAAGCTAGATTGGAGCATTGGCATTGAAGCCTCACAAGTAGCGGAAATCCTCAATCTACCTGGACAACTGAAGGCTAGTGTCGCGAATAAAAACGAGCTTAAAGCCTATGTTGTAGTAC
>JANNDZ010000586.1:0-1663 GCA_031378395.1 Pseudanabaena sp. OTE_75_metabat_487_sub | reverse complement strand
AAGATAAGTGTTTGTTTCCCGCCTTCGGCGGGAAACAAACACTTATCTTAGGTTTTTTAATGCAACCAGTTTATATCGTCGGTGCGGGACCTGGTGACCCTGACTTAATTACAGTTAAGGGACGTAACCTCCTAATCAAAGCCGATGTTGTCGTTTATGCGAATTCTCTTATCCCCGACTCAATGCTGCAATTTTGTCGTGCAGATGCCGAAATAATTCCCACCGCGAGCAAGTCCCTAGAGGAGATTTTAGAGATTATTGTTGATAGAGTGCGATCGCAAAAACTAGTCGTCCGTTTACACGATGGTGATCCTAGTTTGTATGGTGCAATTCAAGAACAAATAGTAGCTCTAGCGGAAGCCGAAATCCCCTTTGAAATTATCCCTGGAGTCAGTGCATTCCAGTTAGCTGCTGCACGTTTACAAGTGGAACTAACTGTTCCTGAATTAGTGCAAACAATTATTCTCACGCGCATCAGTGGACGCACTCAAGTTCCTGAACGCGAAGAATTATCGAGTCTGGCTGCACACCAAGCTTCATTATGTCTATATCTCAGCGCTCATCATGTCGAGAATGCTCAATCTAAATTAATGGAACATTATCCAGATGATACCACCGTCGCAATTTGTTATCGCTTAGGTTGGGAAGATGAAAAGATTTTGACGGTTCCTCTTTCAGAGATGGCATCTGTCACAATCAAAGAGAACTTAACCAGAACTACTCTTTTTGTAGTTAGTCCTGCTTTAAATAATTTAAAAAGTATTGCAAAAGAGCGATCGCAGCTATATAGCTCTCACTACAAGCGACTTTTCCGCTAAAGGTTAAGGGCTATGCAATTTAAGCACCAAATATAAACCCAGAATTGGTGGGGCGACGAAGCCGCCCCACCCATTGTCTAATGTCTCTAACCGCTATTTCTTCTTGCCTTGAACAATCTTTTATTACTCACAAAAATGCCTTAGACTCTTAATTAATACCAATTCACAAAAGTGTGACAACACTTCTGTGAACTAAAACCAAACCCTGTAAGGGTTTTAAAATCACAAAATAGCGTAGCCATTTTGTGATTTGGTATAACTTCGCGCTTTCGGTCTTTTAAAGAAGCAGAGTCTATTGAGCGTTAAGTCATATCTCACCTCTACATTTCTATGTGTTTATACTCAGTGATTAAGTGCGATTCTCACGCTGATCCCTTTTGCCAATCAGACAAAAAGACGGGTATCTTGATCTCATCTATTTTTATAAGCTATGCCCCAAACTAAAATTTATGGAAACGCTGATTTTATTCAGCAAAATCGAGAAGCTCTATCGGCTACCATTCATTCTTGTGTAGTTGATGCGCTCAACTATCCGCCAGAAAAGAAGTTTCAGAGATTTATCCCATTGCAAGCTGAAGACTTTGAGTATCCTAGCGATCGCACAGAAAAATATATCATCATCGAAATCCTGATGTTTGCAGGACGTACTGTAGAAGCAAAGAAAAATCTCTATCGCTTATTATTTGAGCGTCTAAAAGAAAAATTAAATATTGCTCCATTAGATGTTGAAATTATTTTAATCGAAACACCGAGCTACAATTGGGGCATCCGAGGGATGTCTGGGGATGAATTGAACCTAAATTATAAGGTAAATGTTTAGTCTATGAGTGATCTTGATCTTGATT
>JANNDZ010000557.1:0-4687 GCA_031378395.1 Pseudanabaena sp. OTE_75_metabat_487_sub | reverse complement strand
CCAAGCGATGGCACTTACCTTAACGGGAACTGTGCGGACTTGAGTGAAATGGAGTTGCAAATATTCCATCAACTCAGGCACGACGATCGCCTGTGCGCCTTTTTCACCCAAAACATTTACATCACCGACCTTTTGGCGCTCGATGCCACAGCCCAGCAAAGCACCGAGAAAATCGCGATGAGTAGCGGTGTCGAACAAAAAATTACCAGAGATCGAGATCGGAGTGAGGCTGACCATTGATACATCAAGGGGTAACTCACTACGAGCGATCGCTAATCTTTGGCGTTCGGCTTGCTCGTAACCGCCCCATGCTAAGCATTGGATCTCGGTCATTTTGCCAAATACTCGCAATCCTTCAGCTACTTCGGGCGGCGACAAAAAATCGCTGCACACGACTTCCCAAGTTTGGATAGCGCGATCGCCTAAATCCAATAGTCGGCTAATCGTTTCTCTGTTTTCAACATGATTAAGGAGGTCACGGGGTAGCATTAGATCTCGTCAAATTCTTCTTCAGGAATACGTTGTTTGGACTTGTCAGGAATCTTGGTTTCACCCCAAGCATCACGGATTTGTTGCTGGGTTTCGTTCCGAAAATTAGGCTTGCTAGAGTCTAGATAATCATCTTCAAAATCATCGTAATCGTCATCATAGTTGTTGCTCGACGCTGGCGGCGGTGCGATCGGGCGAGATGGCTCTGGGCGAGCTTCGGCTCTGGCTTGACGACGTTGCGGCGGGTTAGCAGGGACACGCTCCTCTGCCCAGTTGTCGCCATCATCCCAAGATTGCTCTTGGCGATAGACGGGGCGTTGCTGCTGTGGTGGTGGTGAATAAGTACTTCTTGTGCCTGATGATAGGGCATTGTCACGAACTGTTGTCGATGGTGGCATGTAATCATCATCAAAGTCGTCTTCCCAAGGAGCTTTGCCCAGTCCTAGACGCTCTAGCAGCCCTTTGCTAAGTTGGGTCATGCGGTCTTCCATGCCCTCAGTGACGATGATGCGATCGCGTCCTACGGCGATGATTTCATTCACATCCAGCTCATAGGTACTGATTAAACTCGCTGGAATAATCGGATTACCGATGGAGGCAACGATTAAAAACTGCAAACTACCTGTCTCGGGCTCAAATTTAAAGTCTCTGACTTTTCCTAGTAATTCGCCTGACTCGGTGACGACCTCGTTATTAATTAGGCTGGTGTAGCGCTCGGTAATTAAAATATCTTCGAGTATCGACTCGTCATCTACCAAAATCGCATCTGGCCCAAGTAGGTCAATGTTATCGAGGGACATGAAAAATGTGTCACCAATGCCAATCGGTGTACCTGGTATGAAGCGCTCGGCGACGGTCATACCGACAACTCGCCTCTGATCGACATCTAGCCAGATTTGGGTGACGATGCCAAGCCGCACGGCTGAGCGCTTGCTAAAGACTTGCAAACCCAAGACGGCGGCACGTTGACGAAGATTTTCCGATTGCATCATGGCGGTGACGTGGCTCTAAAAGATTCCCAAATGATCCCCAACGGGTGGGGCATGAACTAAGCAGGAGGGTAAATACCTAGCCCTGATTCTAGCAGACTAGATCCCAGTCGGTATCTTAACGTTTGTTCGGTCGATTGTTCGGGCGATCGCATTTTCTAATAAGTAGTTCAGCATCATTAAAAACTTAAACCAGAGAGCGTACCGCCCGCTGAGCGGGCGGTACGCGCGTTGGTTTTTAGTTTACTTATGCTTTGCTACTTATTCAGTCTTCGGGTATAACTTGTTAATATGTATGAGAGTGTCACCTAAATCAAGATATGACTACTACAACACGAGAGCAATATATTGTGGATGCAAACGGTACTAAAACAGCCGTGATTTTGAGTATTGAGCATTATGAGCAAATGCTAGAAGACATTCATGATTTAGCGATCGTTGCTGAACGTCGAGTAGAACAGCCGATTAGTTTTGCTGAGATGAAAAAAAGGCTGAATCTTGATGGAAGTCTATAAAATCAATTTTCAGTAGCCCTGCACTCAAGTGCGGGCTAAAAGCTCAAACCCGTTGAAACGGGCTAATTAACGGTATTCTGTAGTCCACTTCAGTGGACTTGAGCTTTTAGCCAAGAACTTGAGTTCTTGGTTTATTTATGTCCTATGGGGTTGATTTACGGCATGGGTGAAGAGATTTGTTTTGATAGTTATTTGCGATCGCTGGTAAATGCTTATCAGCAGTGGTGGCGTTTGTATACGCTGACGGATGCGACGGGACGGGAATCGCAACGGGTGGGAAGCGATCGCATTGCACCTGCTTTTTTTGATTTTGGCTTGATGGTGCAGACGGTAGACAAGGAAAAAGTAGAAAGTCAAAAGGAAAAAGGGGAAGAGGAAAAGAAGGAAAAAATTGAGCGGTTGCCTGTGTTGGATGGGATCTGTAAGTATGCGGCGGAGCATGTGTTGCTGGTGGGTAGACCAGGGTCGGGGAAGTCTACGGCTTTGGCGCGGTTGTTGTTGCAGGAGGCGGAAATTGCGTTAAGCGATCGCAACGCGAAAATTCCTGTGTTGGTGGAGTTGCGGTATTTGCCCTCGGAGGCGAATGAGTCGTCTGTATGCGATCGCATTCTTGCTTTTATGCACAAACACGATCCTGCCTTGGATATTGATGAGGCGGGGATTAAGCAGCTATTGCGTCAGGGGCGGTTGCTGCTGTTGGTGGATGGGGTGAATGAGTTGCCATCGGATCGCGGTCGCGTCATGGTAAATCAATTTCGGGAGCGTTATCAAAAAACTTGCCCGATGATCTTTACGACGCGGGAGTTGAGTGCGGGTGGGGATTTGGGGATTGCGAAGCGGTTAGAGATGCAGCCTTTGACGGAGCCGCAGATGCAGCAGTTTGTGATGGCGTATTTGCCAACGCAGGGGGAGAGGTTGTTGCGGCAGTTGTCGGGACGGTTGCGGGAGTTTGGGCAAACGCCTTTGTTGTTATGGATGCTTTGTTCGTTGTTTCAGCATTCTGAGCAGATTCCACCGAATTTGGGTATGGTGTTTCGGGCGTTTACGGTGGGCTATGGAGACAGGATTAAGCAGGATGTGACGCTATCGAAGGATTCGCGGGCGTGGTGGGGTCGGTTGTTGCAGTATCTAGCGTTTAAGATGACCTGTGGCGAAAGTCTGACGGAATTACAGGTGGCGATTTCGCGGCGGGAGGCGGAGCAGTTTTTATTGGAGTTTTTGCGGGGGAAGGTGGAGTTTGCGGATGATTGTGCGGTGCGGTGGTTGGAGGATTTGCTGAAGCATCATTTGATTCAGATTAGCAATGACCGCATTGAGTTTCGGCATCAGTTGATTCAGGAATATTATGCGGCGGAGTGGTTGTTGGGGCTGTTGCCGAGTTTGAGTGATGCGCGGTTACAGCAGGGCTATCTCAATTATTTGAAATGGACGGAACCTTTGGCGTTGATGTTGGAGTTGGTGGAGGGTGAGGAGCAAGCGGTGCGGGTGGTAAGGCTGGCGCTGGAGGTGGATTTGCGGTTGGGGGCGAGGTTAGCGGGGGCGGTGAGAGAATGTTTCCACACTCAAACTATTAACTGTATACTTCAATTGCCGCTCCAGTCTAAGCTCAAACTTGACTGCTTGGCTTTAACTGGTTCCGAAAAAGTGGTTCCTTTGCTAATCCAAGCCTTAGAGACTCAGGTAGATGTGCGTTGGCACGCTGCGTATACTTTAAGTAAACTAGGCAGTAAAGCAGCTATTGTGGGTCTATTCCAAGCCTTGGATCATCTGGAGCCAGATGTGAGAAATAAAGTAGCTGATGCGTGCAAACAACTAAATAATGAAGTTGCTCTTCTAGGTCTGCTCCAAGTCTTGGAAGATCAAAAATGTTCTGTGCGGTGGAGAGCAGTATCCATTCTAGAAAGATTGGGGCGTGAGGCTGCCATTCCTGCTCTGCTCAAAGCCTTAGATGATCCGAATACAAGTGTGCGTAAGGAGGTAGCATCTTCTCTAGGGAGATTGGGGAGTGAGGCTGCCATTCCTGCTCTGCTCAAAGCCTTGGATGATCCGAATACAAGTGTGCGTGAGGAGGTAGCTTTTGCTTTAGGAAAGCTGGGTAGCGAGGCTGCAATTCCGAGATTGCTTCAATTATTGGATGATTCGGATCCAAATGTACGCCAGAGAGTAGTTTTCGCATTAGGAGAATTGGGAAGTGAATCTGTCATTTCGGGATTGATTCAAGCATTGGACGATCAGTGGTCTGTTGTGCGTGTTGCAGCAATAGATACTATAGGAAAACTCAAGAGTGAAGCTGGTATTCCAGGGTTGATTCAATCATTGAATGATACATATAGGAGTGTTTATAATACAGATAGGAGTGTTTGTAGGAGTGCAGTGTATGCATTACGAGAGTTGGGCAGTGAATCTGCTATTGCAGTGTTAGTAAAAGCTCTAGAACATCAGAACTCATGTGTCCGTGAGGCAGCAGCACATGCGTTTGGACAAATGAATTGTGAGGTCGCCATTCCAGGATTAATAAAGGCATTAGATGATAAGTCGGCATATCAATCAGCAGCAAAAGCATTAGGTAATCAGGTAGGCAGTAAAGCTGCTAGTGCGGGATTACTCCAAGCATTGGAGCACCATCAGAACTCATATGTACGTGGGGCAGCAGCAACGGCGTTAGGAGAGTTGGGCTGTGATACTGCTCTTACA
>JANNDZ010000521.1:0-1611 GCA_031378395.1 Pseudanabaena sp. OTE_75_metabat_487_sub | reverse complement strand
ACACCTTTGCAGGGTGAGCATCCATATGATGTATCGAAGAGTTGTGCGGATCTAATTTGCCGTACTTATTATAAAAGCTACAATCTGCCAGTTTGTGTGACTCGTTGCGGCAATTTTTATGGCGGCGGCGATCTGAATTTTAATCGCATTGTTCCAGATACGATTCGTTCGGCTTTGCGCGATCGCCCTGTTGTAATTCGTAGTGATGGTAGCTATATTCGCGACTATTTTTATGTTAGAGATGGTGTGTTAGCCTATCTACATTTAGCTGAACAGATGGATCGCCCTGAAATTTTAGGCGAAGCTTTTAACTTTAGTAACGAGTTACAAGTATCTGTTTTAGAAATTGTGCGTCAAGTTTTAACTTTAATGGGTAAAGACCATTTGCAACCCCAAATTTTAAACCAAGCCCAAAATGAGATTAAGCATCAATATTTGTCGGCGGCAAAGGCTCGGCAACTTTTAAACTGGAGTCCAAGTTACTCATTAGAAGAAGGTTTAAAGGAGGCGATCGCTTGGTATACGGATTTTTTAGAATCAAAATCACCAACTTATAAATAAGTGAAAATCAGCGAAATCGTTATCTATAAGCCCAAACCTAAAAACAATTAAAAATGACTAACTCAAATTCTCATTCTCCTCTCGTTAGTAATTCGGATGGAAAGGAACAAGATTTGCGATCGCAAGTTTTTGAATCGGTTAAAGCCTATCATCAATATAAGTTTCCAGAGAGAAATTTTACGGCTGGGGAAACTTATGTACCCGTCTCAGGTAAGGTCTTTGATGAGGCTGAAGTTTTAAATTTAGTTGATGCATCTCTTGATTTTTGGTTGACAACTGGTCGATATGCGGCGGAATTTGAGAAACGTTTTGCAGAGTGGATCGGGGTAAAACATTGCTTGTTAGTCAATTCTGGATCTTCGGCAAATCTATTAGCGCTGACAGCGCTTACCTCTCCAAAATTAGGCGATCAGAGATTGCAAGCGGGCGATGAAGTGATTACTGTAGCCGCAGGATTCCCGACTACGGTTAATCCGATCTTTCAGAATCAACTAATTCCTGTTTTTATTGATATTCAGTTATCCACCTATGAAATTGATGTATCGCAGCTAGAAGCAGCCTTGTCATCAAAAACTCGCGCAATTATGATCGCGCATACTTTGGGCAACCCTTTTGACATTGATGCGGTGATGGCTTTTGCTGAAAAACATGATCTATGGGTGATTGAAGATAATTGTGATGCGGTGGGAACTCTCTACAATGGACAGAAAACAGGAACCTTTGGACATTTATCAACGGTGAGTTTTTATCCTGCTCATCATATGACCATGGGTGAAGGTGGTGCAGTTTTGACTAATGACACGAAGCTCAAAAAAATTGTTGAGTCTTTTCGCGATTGGGGCAGGGATTGCTGGTGTGCACCTGGGGTAGATAATACTTGCAATAAGCGCTTTGAATGGCAGTTAGGAGATTTACCATTTGGCTATGATCATAAATACACCTATTCCCATATTGGCTTTAATCTCAAAATGACAGATATGCAGGCGGCTGTTGGGATTGCTCAGTTGGATAAATTACCTTATTTTATTGCTAGACGTAAAGAGAATTTTG
>JANNDZ010000517.1:0-6654 GCA_031378395.1 Pseudanabaena sp. OTE_75_metabat_487_sub | reverse complement strand
AAGTAACTCCTGAGTTCTCGAAGACAAATAGGGATCGGACTCCCACCAGTTAATGCCGATTTCCTTAGCTTTATCGACAGAGGCTACTAGCAAACGAATTCTGATGCTTAGTAACTCCACGCTACCTACGGACACCGTGATATCACCTGCAATGACAATTCCCTTGTCCAATACTCTTTCGAGAATATCTGCAAGGGAAGAGCCAGTTGTGCTGGTTTTGATTGCTTGAGGTCTAAGCGCTTGAGACATTAAGGTATCTGATCCAATAATTTTGCGAGTCCAAGTTCTGACTCAGGCTCACCACTACCATAGCGAGAAATCAGCACGTCAAAGCAAAGATCTCGAAAATCATCATTCGCCCCAGAGATAGGAATCTCATGCTCATGGCAAATCTTGCCAATCAGCAGACAAGCTCTTAGACTCGAAGCCTTACTACACTGAATTTGACGACGGAATCCACGGATCAAATTGATAAGCTTTAGAGCTTCAGTGCGCTCTAGCCCAACCCGATTTACCAAAATTTGCTTCTCGGTTTCCACATCGGCTTCGCCAATGTTAATCGTGATCATGCGATCTAGCAGTGCATCTTGAGTCGGATGCACACCCGCATATTCTTCAGGGTTAGAAGTAAAAATTGCCCGAAATAAAGGATGTACTCGCACATACTCTGTCTGAGAGCTATCGGGAGGGAGGACAATCAGCTTTTCTTCAAGTGCGCTTAGCAATACGTTATTTACTTCAGGGCGCGATCGGTTGAACTCATCATAGATTAGAGTGAAACCTTCTTTAGCTGCCAAGGTAAGGCGCGAATCTGTCCAGCTTTGGCGCAGATCGTCTTCAACTTTTAGGACTGAATGAATGTAGTTATCGACAACTTTCTTGCGTGTATAGCCCGAATTAGAACCGATCAATTGTGACGATCGCAGATCTTCGTCACCATAAATTAACACCATGGGTCGCCCGACTAAACCAGCAAGATGCATCGCTAAAGTAGTTTTGCCAGTACCCGCAGGTCCACGCAAATGAATCGCAAAGCCTGATTGTAAATACCGTAAGGCGCGACGAACTATTTGTTTTGTGAAGTCAGTGCTAATGAACTGCCGTGCATTGGCATGAAGAACTGTGGTCATGTTGAGGAGCCTTCTGCCATTTGTAGCAGGGTATTAAGAATATCTGAAGGATCAACTTTTAAAGTATTTGCCCCTTGAGCTAGTAAGTCTCTAACCGTATCGCGATCGTTGACAACTGCTAACAAACTAGAGTTTGTAGACAATTGAGAAACATAGTCAATCACAAATTGCTCAATTTTGCCAGAAGGTTTGGGAGTTTCTTTCGGAGACTCTTTTACTTCAACGGACTTAGCGATCGTAGGCTCAGGCGCTGGAGCGGCAACACTTTCTACTTTAGTGGTTTTCTTTTTTTGCTTAGAGCTAGAGCTGCTAGAAACTTCGGTAGACTTTTTAGCAAGAGCTGGCTGGGGATTAGCGGGTGGAGTGCCAACAGCGATAGATCGAGAACCTGACCAAACTGAGTCACTTAATTCAGTACGAAAAGTTTTTAGCTTCAGAGCTTGGGATTCGGCTTCAGCTATCCGAACAGCCTCAATTTGCTCTAACGATGCTTTGACGTTAGCAGCGCGATCGCGAAATTCTTGTGCTCTTTGCTGCGCATCAACAGTTGCATTTACAAGACGATTTGTAGTGAGATCTTCGAGCTGCATTTTCGTTAAAGCAGCTCTCTCCTGTACTAATAGTTGGCGCTGTTCTTGCTCAGCTTTACCTGTCCGAATACGCGCTTTATGAATATGTTTTAGCTGCGATCGCGTTTTAAAAGTACGGGTTCTGACCTCTTGAGCGCGTTGCTCACTGTCCTCAATGGCTTGCTCAATGCGAGTGGTATTTAAATCTTCTAAGTACTCAGCTACCTGCTCTGCACGATTTTGGATTTCTTCCCTACGAGATTCTAAAGCGATTTCAGCGATCGCCTGTCTACCTTGCTCCCATGCAAGACGAGTTTGCTCAGCATGAGCCAAATACTTGGCAGTTTCCTCTGATTGGGCTTGTAAATCTCTTTCCCTTTGTTCCCGTGCTAGCTGCTGTTCAGCCAAAAAATCTGCTCTATCTTGTAATCGTCTCTGCCTTGCTTCTGCAAACTCTTGCATCAAAGAAGCCATAACGTTAACCTCAAATTAACTCTTTCAAATCAAAATTAATCAAACTTTTCAAAGCGCCGTAAGTTTCATGAAGTAATCCCCCTTCCCACCGTATAACTACCCTGTCAAAAATCTATTGCTTTGTCAGCAAGAAACCGACAAGATAGTTTTTAGTGAGAAAGGGGTAGAAAAGAAATCGGTAGGCTAATAATCTATTGTTTAGTGACTCACTGCTAGCGAGATGCTAGGAATAAATGACTAAGCAGCAGGTACTGCCGCCGATGCTGTTAGACCAACTGCTTCTGCATACTTAAGGTATGTTTCTACCGAGGCGATAACAACACGAGCTTCGATTGACAATAGTTCGATTCCCACTAGAGAGACTCTTACCCATGCATCAATGACAATGCCCTTATCCAAAATACGATCGATGACTTCCGCTAGACTAGAGGAAGAGTTGACTTTTTCGACTGCCATAGTAATATTCTCCTTGAGCTAACTATGTTAGGCATATAAATTCTGCCTTTGCAAACTGTACTATACAACAGCAAAATTACTTATACTTATTTTGCATTATTTAATAAAGATTACGTTTTTAATTCTATAAGATGTCACGAATGTTGATGATAAACTTTCTTTAAGAAAATACAATCAAGACATAAATACTTTTCTGTGAATTACAGATGATGATGAGTGCCCCCTGAAATTAGTGAGTCAACTAAAATCAGCTAATCCATTAGATTGATTTATGTATTGGAGATTACATCCTATTAGAATTTAGATCTTTTTTGATTTACTTTAAAGTTACCATTGAATTTATGTCGATTACCTAGAAAACTATGAAAAGCGATCCTAACACTTTGTCCAATTCTGATTTAAATCACAGCAAGGGTATTAATCCTAACAATCAAACTACAACTACTAGCAAACCAAAAGAGCAAGATAGTTTTGTAAAACTGGCGATGCGAAATATGGTTAAAAAAGGTAGTACATCTCTATTTCATTTCGCGCTTACGATCTTTGGGGTAATTGGAGTATTGCTGGGATTAGCGATCATCTTTCATTAGGCATTTAATGATTGGAATGCCTGAGCGAGTAATCTTGTAAATTCAATACTTTAACTAGCGATCGCTAAAATATCAATAGTGCAAATCTAAGAGAGCATAAGTATTGCTTTAATCTTATTCTAATCTCTAAACTTTGAGTGATAGATTATTTAAAAATCCTATATTAATCCTAAATTATTTGGAAGAAATACAAGTGGCTTAAGCTACTTGTAATATACTAGCCTCGCGACTCATTTAGGATTCATACAACAGTCTTTGTGGATAGTAAATCAAGCTTGTTTTTTAAACTGGTAGAAATAATTAAATTTAAAAACTCAAATTTTTCTTTTGCCCACATAGTTACTAAGAATATTTTTAGTTCAGTCTTTTTACTATATCGAGTGGCTTAGGAAAATCGTAAAAGGCTAATAACAACAAGAAAAATCATTGCGATTATTGTTAGCTTTTGCTGATAAATCTAATTGATTTTTAAATTAAAAATGTCCTAAATTGCTACTTTTTGTTGGTTTTTATCGTTTAGCATATGGGGTTATAAAGCATTGAGTATTGATTTGTACTGTGAAATCTATCCTGAAGTTGCCGATCGCCATCCGATCTCGCTGGAGCAATGGCAAGAATGGTTTGAAAAGTGGGAGGTACATCTCCAATCTGATCAGGCGATCGCAGATGGAGAATACGAGCTATCACTTGCCATTACCGATGATTTAACAATTCAAAAGTTAAATTTGCAATATCGGCAACTGGATTGCCCCACTGATGTTTTGTCTTTTGCGGCTTTAGAGTCAGATGTGCCAGAGATTCCCAGTGATGATTCTGATTATATTGAGCCAACTTATTTGGGTGATATCATCATTTCTCAAACCACGGCAACTAGTCAGGCTGAGGAACGTAGTCACTCATTAACCTATGAACTAGCTTGGCTAGCGGCTCACGGCTTATTGCATTTATTAGGCTGGGATCACCCTGATGAAGAAAGTCTAGAGGCAATGCTAAAACAGCAAGACCTTATGTTGCAGCTAATTTCACTATAAACCCCAAGAATGTTGCGACGGGCTACTCCCGCCGCAACATTCTTGGGGTTTATTTAATTTGCGATCCTTAAGTATTTGTGTGCGTAATTTGAGTAAACTGATTTCCTAGAGTTAAAATCTTTAAGGTTTTTGGCAATTGCGTAGCAAAGTCTCTTGGGAAATAATATCCATGAACAATGATTTATCGCTATCAAGACTACTTTTGTTTAAATCGACTTCTTTATCCCAGCAAATGACAAAGACTGATAACTTAGAAACATCTGAACAGAATGCAGCTCAACGCAACGATTCTTTTCAAATTGCCACAAATTTGCTGCTTAGTTTCCAATATGCTGGTCAAGGAGTTAGCTACGCTTTTCGGACACAGCGCAATTTTCGGATTCATCTGATCATTGGCGTGACAGCCTTGTCTTTAAGTCTTTATTTCCACCTGTCAGCCGTCGAATGTTCAATTATTAGTTTGACGATCGCCTTAGTACTAGTGTTGGAATTATTGAATACAGCCTTAGAAGCTGTGGTTGATCTAACTGTGGGGCGCGAGTTTCATCAGTTAGCCAAAATTGCCAAGGATTGCGCGGCGGGTGCAGTCCTAATCGCGGCGATGGCAGCTTTGCTAATTGCGGGCGTGTTATTATTGCCGCATATTTTACAAGCATTATTTTGAAAGTTTTCTTAATTTAAGGAACCAATTTTTTATGTCGCGGCTTCGCTGCGACATAAAAAATTGGTTCCTTAAGCAGTCAGTGGCTAGGCTTATTTCCGAAACTCTTAATTCCTATATCTCTGCCCATGCTGCTATCAATCTCTGACTTTTTCATCAGACGACCTGTATTTGCCACAGTTTGTTCTGTTGTGATCACCCTATTGGGAGCGGCTTGTATCTTTCTGTTGCCCGTTGCCCAATATCCTGAAATTACGCCACCTAAAGTCACTGTTACCGCCAACTATGTTGGCGCAAATGCAGAAGTTGTCGAGTCCACAGTTACAAATATTCTTGAAAGAGAACTTAATGGAGTTGAAGGAGTTCGATATATCACTTCAACTAGTTCTAATAATGGAACTAGTACCGTTGACTTAGTTTTTGATCTCGGCAAAGATAAAGATATTGCCGCCGTAGATGTCCAAAATCGCGTCTCTACAGTAGAGTCGCAGTTGCCAGGGCCAGTTCAGCAAACTGGTGTACGTGTTAGCAAAGAATCTTCAGGGTTTCTATTTGCGATTGGTGTATATGCCGAAAAGGGAGAGTATGACGATCTATATTTGAGTAACTACGCTGATCTTTATATTGTTGATGCGATTAAGAAGGTTAAGGGTGTCGGTAACGTTATTATTTTTGGCGAACGTAAGTACGCCATGCGTATTTGGCTAGATCCTAATCGCTTGTCAGCGAGAGGATTAACGGCTCAAGATGTCGTATCCGCAATTCAGCAACAAAACTTACAGGTGGGAGTTGGTCAAATTGGGCAGCAGCCGAACTTACCTAATCAACAATATCAACTTTCGATTTCAGCTAGTGGAAGATTAAAAAGTACGGAAGAGTTTGCTGAAATCGTAATTAGAACTGCAAGTGATGGCTCACCAATTAAGCTACGGGATGTTGGGCGAGTAGAATTGGGAGCTGAAAATTATGGGTCATCACTGCGATTTAATGGAACTAGAGGCATTGGTTTAGGGGTATCCCAGTTACCTGATGCGAATGCATTGGATGTTGCTCATGCAGTTAAGAAGGTATTGCAAGAACTAAAGCCAAGCTTTCCTCCTGGATTAAATTATGAGGTTGCCTTTGATACAACTACTTTTATCGAAGCTGGAACCGAAGAGGTAATTATTTCACTTTTAATTGCGATTGTTTTAGTCATCGTAATTATCTTTTTATTCCTGCAAAATTGGCGCTCGACCTTAATTCCTGCGATCGCAATTCCAGTTGCCCTAATTGGTACATTCATTTTTATCAAGCTACTCAACTTTAATATCAATACTTTGACTCTGTTCGGTTTGACGCTGGCTACAGGACTAGTGGTTGATGATGCGATCGTTGTGGTTGAAGATATTAGTCGCCGTATTCAAGAAAAAGGTGAGAATCCAGTGCAAGCTGCGATCGCAGCTATGAATGAATTGCAGGGAGCAGTAATCGCTAGCTCTTTGGTGCTGGTTGCTGTATTTGTGCCTGTTGCTTTTTTTCCTGGGACGACTGGGCAATTGTATAAACAATTTGCGTTGACGATCGCCTTTTCGATTACAGTTTCCACTTTTAATGCGCTAACACTCTCGCCCACCTTAGCCGCATTGTTACTCAAGCAAGAGCAACCACATAGTAATTGGTTTTTTGATCGGGTGAATTGGGTAATTGATGGTACAAGACAGAACTATCAGTGGTTAGTTACTAAATCAACTAACTTCAAAG
>JANNDZ010000502.1:0-1760 GCA_031378395.1 Pseudanabaena sp. OTE_75_metabat_487_sub | reverse complement strand
GCTTCAGCACGATAAGCATCAATTTCAACCCATTTTTTACCTGACTCTTTGACAGTATTTTTATAACCAATCGGAGCCATACCTGTCCATTCTCCATCTCGCCACTTTTGCTCAAACCTACGCTTCACGTTATCACTAATTGCATCAGAGTAATACTGAGCAACAACAATACCCATCCCAAGCCTTAATAGATCAGTTGCAGGAGAGTCTTTGTGAATGAAAAGATTATCAGAAGGAAAGTGCAGTTCAATCTTTCCGCTACGATATAGATTTTGAAGTGTACGAACTTCATTGGAGCTCGAATCACGGGTGTAGCGGTCAATCTTATCAAAGACTACAATTACAGGCTCGTTATATGCTTGGATTTCTTCAACAACTATCTTAAAAGTGTCTCGATTTCCTTTATAAGCACTCTCTCTTAATTCTGTAAGCTGATAATCATAACCTCTGCGTTTTGCATATTCAGTTAGCCGATAGCTCTGTGCAGGAAGAGCGTCTTTCTGATCTTCAGTTGATACTCGAGCTAAAAGATACGCTTTCATTTCTACTCCTTTACTTAAAATGGACGGTTGCCGCTTTCCCAGATCAACAACCAAAAGGCGTATTTCTGAAGCAACCGCCCATTAAGAGCAGAAATAAAAATACCTTTTGGTGAATACTGAACTGGGAAAGCTCTTTCATTTTACTCCTTTTTCTTACGTTTTTTAAGCTCTTCTCCAATAGATGTTGTAGTACCCTCATGAAGAATAGATGTATCTATTGAATTAGATGTATCAGTTAATTTACTGTTTCTATTAGTAGATGTATCTATTCTTATATCCTTAGATTTTTTCTTTATAATTTCGCAATGTTCAGGATTTTCCTTTAAGAATCTACGCAACATATTTCTTGTAGGTCTAAGATCTTGATGATAGTTTCGACTATTGTTCAGTGTTTCTTCTAGAGTTATGTATCCTCTATCCCTTAAGTCAAAAAGCATCTTCACTACTTCGCCTTCGGAAAGTTGCATTACATGTGAAAGTTTTGCGGGGTGTGGGAATGCAGGCTTTTGACTCCACTGAAAGAAATCAATCCAAGATAGAATCACAAACTCGACTTCATTTAAACCGAGTTTCCTATAGTGGTACAAAAACTCAGCTGGCAATCGTAAGAAATGAGAGGATGCTTCTTCTCCCCAGAGTTTTGTAGAACCCGAATCAGACTTACTCAACTTCTTCGCTTTCTAGATCAGACTCAATCTCTGCCAATACACTAAAGTATGAAATTAGTGCGTCTATGGACTGTTGGTCTAGAACTTTCATGATTTGAGCATATTGCATAAATCGCCAGAAATTTACGAAATGATTTGGAATGCAATATCGGTGCTAAATTATTCAATTCCGTCTAAGTAACTTTCATAAATCATCGGATCGTACTCAAGCCCTAAAAGCTCCCGAGTAATAAATTGGATATTTTTCAGAGACACTTCGACTTCTGTTAATAATTGAATCTTGTTTTTATCTACCGTTGGAATGAATACTGTCTTTAGAACACCGCTAAAGCCTGCTTTGTTGCAAACTATGTCATAACCACGACTGTTTAAGTACGGACAATTAGCACGAGTCATAAGTTGACCCTTAACTGTATCAATAAGATATGAGAAAAATATGTCAGGAAATGATTTTGTCCTGAGTGGTGACTTATTTACCCTAAGCTTCAACATAGGAGTTAGGACATACATGTATCCGTCTTCATATACAAGCTCTAATTTTTCTTTTTCA
>JANNDZ010000497.1:0-3672 GCA_031378395.1 Pseudanabaena sp. OTE_75_metabat_487_sub | reverse complement strand
TTTTGAATAGTTTCAGGGGTAATCCCTTTGGCAAGTAAATCTGCGGCGGGGACAAATAACCCAGGGGCGACCAGATGCATCAATGGTTCAGCAAAAATTACTAGCGCAATACTCACCAGCAATAGAATCCCTGTAACGATGGTGGTGATGCTATCGATGATTGCTGCAACTTCTTGGCGATCGCGTTTTGCTAAAACACTAACGATCGCGCTATGAAAAGGCCCATTAATGCCGCCAAGTAAGATTAACAAGAAGCCTGGAATCACGTAGGCGAAGTTGTAAGCACCGTAGGCAGTACCGTTTCCAAAAGCTGCCGCAATCGCCACTTGACGCAGTAATCCAAATATTTTGCTCAGCAATGTGGCGATCGCCACAATCGTCGCGATATTCAGTAGCGATCGCTTAGCAGACTTTGCAGTGGATGGTAATTCCTGCGTTTCCATGTCGATTTCTTCTTCGTTGCCAGACAAAATTGGTGATGCCTCTTTGCAGTTTAGACTTTTTAGACTTTGAGAAATGTATCATCAAAATACCACTCAGATTAAAGCTTGCATCAAAACCCAGCAATTCTAATTACAACAGTTTCCGATCAAACGAACTTCAATAAATTTTTTGAAAGTGTTGCTTAGCAGCACTTTCAAAAAATTTATTGGTTCGGGTTTGAGCGCAAAACTCTGTATGAAACCAGTTTTGGGTTCTTCAATGCCTACGGCGCTGAAGAACCCAAAACTGGTTTTTTGAAAATCAGACTGAGGCTGGCTTTCAAAAAACCAGTTTTTAAAATGAGCGTCAATGAAAAAACTCCGAGCGTTGTACATAAAGTACTAGCGATCGGAGCTTTTAAAAAATTTATGAAAAGAAGCGATTAGTAGAGAGCTTCTTCTTGGTGGGTCAAGATTTCACAATCAGACTGAGCATAGGTTACGCAAAGGAGAGCGTAGCCAGCTTCGATTTGCTCGTCATCCAAGAAGGACTGATCGCCTTGATCAATCTCACCCTTGACGATTTTGCCAGCACAAGAAGAGCAAGCACCAGCGCGGCAAGAGTAAGGAAGATCGATGCCTTGAGCTTCGGCAACATCAAGAATGTACTCATCGGAAGGAACTTCGATAGTTTTATCTAGTCCTTCAGCTTCGTTAATCAGTCTTACTTTGAAGGTAGCCATGTATGTAATAAACCTCTTAAAGATTGCAGCCAAAAAAATAAACGATCGCCTGAATTTATACCTAATTAAAGGTAATCAGCCAAGTTACGTTTATCTCAATCACCCACAAGGGTATCAACACGCATCATATCGTTCTTGGCAACCAAGCGAACAACTAGCTTATTATTTCTATCATTGGTTATAGGTGATAGTTATCGATCACTTTCAAGGTTGTCAAAACATCTATAACTGTCTCTCAGAAAGAGTTATAAATGTTTTAGTGAGCTAGAAAAATGATGAGTTTTCATTTATATTTTAATTTTTTTGATAAGTTTTTCTAATCTCATCCACAGACGTAATCACATGCCAGTTTTTGATATGAAAATTCAATCAATGCTTATTGTTTAAAATCCAAATTAAAAATGAAATCATTTCCTGCATTGAATCAAATCATTGAACTGAAAGTATGAGCCTTCCCTGACTAAAAAGGGTGTTCTTGAGACGGAATTACTACCAGATTCAATAATTGAGCGCTTTTTCTTAACGCTAATATTCTTAATGCTCACAAAGCGATAGTCATAGCCAGCGAGAAATGTAGGTTGATTCCAAAATGATTTGCCAATCTCCTTACAATATTCAGCAAAGCATTTTGCTCCTTCAAGTTGTTGCAAAATTTCATGTGTTTGTCCACCTTTACCTGCCTTTAGTTCAATGCACAGGATGATTTTTCTCTTTCCTGTATTAGCAATGATGACAAAATCAGCACGTTTTCGCTCTCCATGATCACCACGAAAAATTGTGTCTGGAGATTTAAACGCATCAGCCTTAATAACTATCACATTTTCTTCGTCTGGTATTCCTTCAATAGTTACAAAATAGTCGGCAGGTGGTGGCTCTGAGAGGATGACTTTATTTTTTGGTTGGTTGTTAAGCAATGACACCGTAGCAATATCTTTAATCATCTCCCTGAGAATTGCGATATCAGACATTAATCTTCACTCCAGATAATCGCTTCCTGAATCCTATTCATGGTGTCGATAGTAATGTCAAAACTACGCGCTTCAATCCCCATCTCTGGATCAATCTTTGCTAGTGTCAGCGTCTGACATTTTGTTTTCTTTTGATTACCATCTAGTCTAACAAGTGTTTCTTCTGCAATATAAACCTTTATTTGGTCGGCAGAAATCAACTCTTCTGTTTTATATCTTTCTTGTTCCTGAATGCGTTTGAGATGCGGCTTATCATGATTGAGCATGATTAGAGTATTCAATTCTTTGACAATATAGTCACTGTGAGTTGTGATAAAGACCTTAATCCCAAGATTAACTAGTCGCGCAAAAAGCCTAGCAACACGACGCTGATTTTCAGGATGTAAATTTAGTTCTGGCTCATCTACGATGAGCAAATCTCCTTTTTGTGCTTCATGTCTCAGGTAAAATCCGATATCAAGCAAGGAACGTACAGCACTAGAACTTTCATCAATAGAAAGCTTAACTTTTTTACCATTCGGCACATAGTAAAGCTCATCATTTGCGGTAATTGAGTATGCACCACCGATAATATCGGCGAAGTCACTTAAGACATCAGCATGTTCTTGCAAGATAAAACTGCTTTTTTTACTAATATTTTGAAAACGCAGATCTCTAATAAATTCTACATTTTTTTTGATTGGCAGAGCATAATCCCCGTAATTTTTTAAAAAGAGTGCAACGCGATCAATTTTTTTGCCTGCTTTTCCCATTTCTTCTAATATTCTATGGCGGTCAAAATCTAGTTCCTTACGAAAAATTACCGCCCCAGTTCTTTCTGTGCTCGCAATAAATGGATTAGGAATAATCTGGGCAAAGATAATATCTTTTATTGCACTAGCAATTACATGTTCTAGAATTTCATTTGGTATTTTTACCTGTTCTTTTTCAGCTAATAAAGTAATAAATAATTCTGTACTACCCTCTTTTTTAGTGAGAGAAAAAAGTTCTGCATTATTAGCAGTTTGCATCGTGCGTTCAAATTTTTGATCTAGGTTAATATTTTCAACATCTAGGTCTATTTGAAATTCGCTATCTGCAAATCTTTCAGTAGAGGTAGCAAAAACATTAGATAGCTGACGAGTGTAATCTTTAGAAGCTTTAGAAACAATCTGCTCTGCTTGCTCAACATATTGTTGAATATCAATAGAAGTTACGCCATCAGCAAGTAATTGGCTTAGGTTATCAGCATCAATTTTGATTTGTACAATCTCTTGCCATGAGGATAAAAAACCAAATAATGCATAAGTTGCATAGGTTTTACCAGAGTTGTTACTACCGCAAATTATTGTTAAATCACCTAACGTAAATTCGGCTTGTTTTAAAGCTCCAAGATTTTTAACTTTAATTTTCATGGTCGTATTTATCTCTTGCCTATTGTCTTTATTTTAATAGGTATCAAATTGTTATCCAAATATCTAGCCTTAAATTTTATCCTCGGATATCTGCATCTGTAGGGTGTGTTAGCGTCAGCGTTACGCATCTATTAACGGCAATGGT
>JANNDZ010000475.1:0-4348 GCA_031378395.1 Pseudanabaena sp. OTE_75_metabat_487_sub | reverse complement strand
CTAACGGGTGTTTTACAGAAGACTGTGATGCTATTACAGAATACAGAGTTTTTGGTCACGAAAAACCCAATTTTTGTTGAAAGTATTGCAAAGCAGTACTTTCAACATTTAAAGAGTCGGCGCAAAGTGCTACCTCTTTTTTTTAGATTTAGCAAGATTGTGATCGCCCTGCACATTCAGAAGGTAACAAATCTGGGTAAAATCTGGATAGTGCCACCAGTTAATTTAAATATTCCTTATGCCAGAAGATAACGCCAACGTACCGCAAATAACCCAATCGGCTAATGAAGCAGTATTTAATGAGGTGCTAAAGAGTATAGACATCGACCCTGCTTTACTTGCTGAGCTTGGTGAAGTAACTAACGATCCTGAACAGGCGATCGATACGGCGATCCGTCAATGGTTGCAGCGTCGGGCAATCAAAGAAGCCGATCGCTCCCGTCCGCTCACAATGAATCCTGTTGTGCCTCCTCGCGGCGAGTGGAATGATTAGAATCAAGCAGGAAAGTTATTAGTAATTTAGATCGCAGAAATTATGTATGAATTTTGGCTAAAAGAAAAACTGCTCTTGATTATTGGACTATTTCAGTTCGGACTTATTCTAATAATGTTTGCGATCACCAATTTGAGCAAACTAATTTGGCGCAAGCTAACTTTAGGTAAGCAAGATGTTAGTAATCAAAACAACCTGAATGAAATTAAATCTGCAGTAATTGCCTCAAGTTCACCTAATAACGACAAAGATGCAGTGAATAATCTAGCTAATGATCAAATAAGTTTTGAAGGAAACCTGACTGATCACTGTGATCAACCTTGGGCATCTTCACCAGATCCGATCGAGAATCAATCAACCCTTCCTGCGATCGATCTTACCTATAAAGTGGACATTGCCCCAGAGTTGCTGACTGAGCTATTGGAAATAACCGATAACCCTGCGGCGATCGTCGATGAGGCGATCCGATGGTGGCTAAGGCGGCGCAATGCTGATGACCTCGATAATGGCAATCGCAATCGCCGCTATCCTGTGGGCTTAGGATCTCATGACTCAAGGAGATCATCACAACATCTGTGGAATGACTAGTGGTAAATGCCCCAAATCCATCCTTAAGTTCACCCTTTGATCTCGTTGTTGGTCAAAGTCAGGCGATCGCTCTATTAAAAGCTGCGATCAGACGCGATCGCATTGCACCAGCTTATTTATTTGCGGGTGCGAGTGGTGTAGGACGCAGCAAAACTGCATCAGCGTTTGCAGAGGTTTTGTTAGGCGATCGCAAGTCAGCTAATCGATTAAGCGATCGCAATCATCCCGATTTGCTATGGGTGGAGCCGACCTATTTAGATAAGGGTAAAATGCTCACCGCTAAGGAAGCCGACGCAGCAGGACTAAAGCGCCGCGCTCTGCCTCAGATTAGGATCGAGCAAGTACGCGAAATTAGCGAATTTGTCAGTCGATCGCCCCTTGAATGCAAGCGATCAGTCGTCATTCTCGAAGAAGCACAATCGATGGCAGAGTCGGCCGCCAATAGTTTGCTCAAAACTCTCGAAGAACCTCTTTACGCCACAATTATTTTGATAGTTCCTGATGCTGGCTCGATTTTACCAACGTTAGTTTCCCGCTGCCAACGCATTCCCTTCACGCGGCTCAATCAAGCTCAAATGCAAGAAGTGCTCACCCGCGAAGGTCACACGGATATTCCGCCCGAAGTGATTGCCCTAGCTCAAGGTTCTGCGGGTAATGCGATCGAGTCTTTTGATCGCTTCAAGAGCATTCCTGCCGAGTTATTAAACTTAGTTCGCCAAATTCCTCAAGATGCGAAAAGTGCAATGGCGATCGCCAAACAAATCAATAAGGAACTAGATGTAGATTTGCAGCTATGGCTAATTGATTATTTACAAAATTATTTTTGGGAACAGCAAAGAACGAAGTCAGTTGTGCAATATCTCGATAAAGCGCGAGAATTGATTGCGCGTTATGTGCAACCGAGGCTAGTTTGGGAAGTGACACTTCTCCAAATAGCAGGAAAGATCTAATACCAAATGAAGAAATGGCTACGCCATTTCTTCATTTTAAAAGCTTTATTGTGATTGTTTTTTAATTCACAAAAGTGTTGTCACACTTTTGTGAATTGGTATAACCCCAAGAATTGATTGGCGGCGCTAAGCACCACCAATCAATTCTTGGGGTTATGGAATCTCAATTTCTCGCAAAAACTTAGCACTATCCTCTGGCATAGCCGTATTGATATACATACCACTACCTAGTTCAAAACCTGCTGCTTGATTGACTCTCGGCACGATCGCTAGATACCAATGGAAGTAATCAGATTGCTTCTCATCGGTAGGCATAGAGCGAATTGTGTAATTGTACGCAGGATTATTTAAGCCGTAATATAGTTTGGCAAGAACTGTTTTAAGCGTATAGGCAAGATCAGCTAGTTCAGGTTCGCCAATGTCGCCAAAGGAAGAACTGTGATTGCGTGGGAACACCCACATATGGAAAGGCGAAAGCGCAGCATAGGGAATGAAAGTCACAAAATATTCTGTTTCTAAAACAATCCGTTCTTTTGCTTTTAGCTCATCTCTGAGGGTATAGCAGAATAAACATTCGCCCATATCATCGAAATAACTGGTTGCTTCAATCATCCGATAGCGAATTTGGGAAGGTACAACTGGTGTAGCAGTTATCTGCGAATGTGGATGCTCTAAAGATGTACCCGCACTTTCTCCATGATTTTTAAAGATGATGATGCTTTCAATCCGTTGATCTAGGCGAATAAAGTTATAGCGCTGACGATAGGCTTTGAGAATATTAATCACATCACCAATTTCCATTAAGGCAATCTTGGCATTATGATCAGGATGCTCAATGAGGACTTCGTGATAGCCTACACCTGTAATCGAGCGATGAATACCTTCACTATGCCTTACGCGATCGCCTATGGGTGAAAGCGCAGGGTATTTATTTGGAATAATCCTTACCCGCCAACCGCGTTCATCTTCAATGCGTAAATATTCCGTTTCCGATGGATTTTCATTGCCTTTACAAAAAGGGCAGCCATGTTTATAACTTGGCAACTCTGGCGGGATATCATCATGCGATCGCGCAAATTCATGGGGACGCTTAGATCTCTCTGTCGCAAAAATCACCCAGTCTTTCGTAATCACGTTTTGGCGGAGATGTGACATTACAATTAGCTCTTAGAAAAGGCTGCTATTCAGGACAAATAGTCAATATTTACATAAATTCCTTCAGCATCCAAAATCCTGCAAAATGCTCTTCTTCAGGACTAGTTTGTACCGCTAAGAAATGAAACCCTTGAGAACTTTGTTTGGATTTCTCAAATGCTGCTCCCTGTGCGATCGCCTCTTTATCTTTTGGTGCTTGTAAATTAGCCAAAACCCATCTAGCATCAGCACTTGCTTCCAGTTGCATTTGTGTGCGATCGCCCAATAGATTGCGCTCAAACTTGACAAACACAGGATCAACTCCCGACATCCAAGCCGCTAAAGCTGTTGCTCTTGCGGAAATAATAATCATCCCTGAAATAATAGTTTCAGGATCAAGGCTACTAATATCGAGAAGTTCACTAAAATCCATTGACCATTCTTTCGCATCTGCAAAATCACCTGCTTTCAGCGATACCGAGATCCAGCGCTCACCCATCAGAGCATCAGGGACGGGTTTAGGATCTTGGGCTGCCAATACTTTCAAAGGCAAAGGATTAGGATCAACAGCTTGAAATCCATCACGATTAGGATAAATACTCGCCATTCTCTCTGCTAACCATCCCGACATCGTAAATACGCGCCGAGATGCTTGCCCTGTAATCCCCGCCAGCTTACATCCGCGCATAATAATATTGGTCATGCTGGGACGAAAGAAGCGGATTTTAATGGGATTTTGCCCCGTCGAGGTTACGCAGTCGATCAGTTGCTTCGCTAGCCATTCGGAGTTCACTTCCGTAGGTGGACATTCGCGCACCCATTCAAACTGGCGTTCGCGATCGCAGATCAGCAATTCCCAAATTTTCTTATTATTAGCATCCAGCAAGGGACGGGAATAAAAATCTAACTCCCAAATATTCGACATAAATTAATTGCTAACTTGTTTTTTGAACTTGACTTGGCTTTTTCATATTATCGCAATCGCAACCCCTAGATTTTTCGTCGCAAGCTGAAAAAAATACTTTCACACCTTCCTTGAACGCCTGTGTTCTTAGTCCTGTCTGTTCATATACTGTGTCCTTAGCCAGACTTGTTCTTAAGTCTGTATCCCGAAATTCTAGTCTCCATCCATATCCAAATCCATCTTTGTTTTTTGAGTTCAGTGTGTCATACAGCTTGGCGG
>JANNDZ010000467.1:0-21653 GCA_031378395.1 Pseudanabaena sp. OTE_75_metabat_487_sub | reverse complement strand
TGAAAATATCAAAATTAGTTTCATATTTAGAATTAATGATACTTTCCTGACAATTAGTGATCACAATTGATTGCAATTTTTGATGGCTTGTCTTTTTTCTAATCTGAACAATCTCTAATGCCGATTCTCGAAAGTGTGACTACACTCTCGAGAATTAAAAATTAAACCTAGTAAGGTTTTTGAATTCTAAAAATAACGTTGTCATTTTTAGAATTGGTGTAAATAATGCTTCATATATTGTTTTATTTTTGGTTAAAGAGGATATAGAAGATTGGCAGACCGTGCTCTTGTTGAAGTCTTTCGCGAAATGAATGG
Organism: Pseudanabaena sp. OTE_75_metabat_487_sub; assembly: GCA_031378395.1. Classification (GTDB taxonomy): domain Bacteria; phylum Cyanobacteriota; class Cyanobacteriia; order Pseudanabaenales; family Pseudanabaenaceae; genus Pseudanabaena. The sequence goes on along the minus strand of JANNDZ010000467.1, from coordinate 21,338 downwards.
GGGAATGTTCCCACCCATGACGGAAACGTTTGAACGCGGTAAGACGATTTTTTTTCCTGGTGATCCTGCGGAACGTTTTTACTTTTTAGTTAAAGGCGCTGTAAAACTTTCTAGAGTTTACGAAGCAGGTGAAGAAATTACTGTTGCCCTGTTACGCGAAAATAGTGTATTTGGCGTTTTGTCTTTGATTACAGGCAACCGCTCTGACCGCTTTTATCATGCAGTCGCATTTACGCCAGTTGAGCTGCTTTCAGTGCCGATTGATCAGGTTGAAAAGGCGCTGAAAGAAGATCCTGAATTGCCAATGGTGTTATTGCGCGGATTGTCATCGCGGATTTTGCAAACGGAGATGATGATTGAGACGCTTGCCCATCGGGACATGGGTTCAAGGCTGGTCAGCTTTTTGCTGATTCTTTGTCGTGATTTTGGCTCGCCTTCAACTGATGGCGTGACGATTGATTTGAAGCTATCACATCAGGCGATCGCAGAGGCGATCGGCTCGACGCGAGTAACGGTGACGCGCTTGCTCGGTGATTTACGTAAACAAAAGATGATTGCGATTTCAAAAAAACGGATTACAGTTCATAATCCAATTGAGTTAGGTCAGCAATTTGCTTAATTAAAAACCCAGCACCAAAATCTGTACCGCCCGCTACGCGGACGGTACAGATTTTTGGGTTTTATATCTAATTTTGCTTAGCTACTTAGCAGATGCGTTAAGCTGTTTATAGAAAACCATACAAAGAAAAATATCTAAAAATGTACGAAACTTTAAAAATAGTCTGGTCTATTGTGGCGATTTGCTTAGTGGTCTTAATTTTATTACATAGTCCTAAAAGTGATGGTTTGGGTGGCTTTAGTGGTCAAGCTCAATTGTTTTCAAGTACCAAAAGTGCAGAAACCGCATTAAATCGGGTGACTTGGTTTTTAACCGCATCTTTTTTGGGCTTAACAGTCATGCTTAGTGGTGGTTGGCTGACTAAAGCAACGGTAACTGCTCCAATTCCAGCACAGGTTGCTCCTGCAAATCAGTCTGTACCAAATGCGCAACCTATCCCCTTAAATTTACCTGCTCCATCTCCAGCAACAACTCCAGAAAGACCTCAGCAATAACATGACCGCAATTGTGTCTAAATCTAGCGATCGCGCAAATAACCATATATTGCTTTCATCAATCAGATGGGAGACATATCGCGCGATCGCCCACGATTTAGAAGCCCAACCTAGCAAACGCCTCACTTATGACAAAGGATTTCTAGAGATTCGGATGCCGTCTGACCTACACGAAAATTATAAAAAGTTATTAGGAAGGATCGTTGAAGCTCTTACTGAGGCTTTGGGGATGGAAATTCGTAGCTTAGGTTCAATGACTTGTGATCGCCAAGATTTAGCAAGAGGACTCGAACCCGATCAATGCTATTACATCCAAAATGAGGCAGAGGTTTGGGGCAAAGACAAGATTGATTTACAAATCGATCCACCACCAGATTTAGCGATCGAAATTGATATTACGAGTAGCTCGCTAAATCGATTTGCCATTTATGCCCAGTTGAGCGTACCTGAAGTTTGGCGCTATGACGGTCAGACTATTACTATTTATCACCTAGTTGGCGATCGCTATGTTTTAAGCGATCGCAGTATTGCTTTTCCTCTGCTAAGAACAAGTGATCTCCAAAATTTTTTAGAACTCAAAAATAAGCTCAAAGAAAATGCTTTGATTCGGCAAGTACGCGAATGGGCGATATCAAACCACGTTTAAGAACATGCCGAGTGGTGCGTTAAAAAGAGCATGATCAACTTGAAAGAATAGCTCTTCGGTATCGTCTGAGTTAACTATTACTACGTCAGCTAATTCAATTTTTTCGGATTGTGACATTTGACTAGAGATTCTCTGTAATGCTTCGGATTCTGAAAGATGATTGCGGCTAATCAGCCTTTGCAGTTGTTGTTGGGGATCGCAAGCGATCGTCCATGTCTCGGTTACTAAATCCTGCATTTTTACCTCAAACAGCAAGGGAATTACCATTACCACCGTTGATGGCTCTAAATGTTTTGCTTCAGCAATTAAGCATTCTTGGACATAGGGATGGATTAGCCCTTCCAGCCATTGACGCTCGATTTCGCTCTCAAATACGATCGCGCCCAATTTGCGGCGATCAAGGTTGCCTTGATCATCAAATATTAATTTGCCATAGCGATCGCAAAGTTTCGTAAGGCGATCGCCTGTTAAAGCTTGTCTAGCATATAAATCAGCGTCAAGAATCGGCAGTCCATAGGTTTGATGCAAATAGTCAGAGACGGTGGTTTTACCTGTGGCAATGCCTCCTGTGATGCCGATGATGCGCTGATTCATGTGATTTAATTCTAATTTGGGATGTCCTTCTGAGAAGAACATCCCAAATTATCCTATTTATTGAACTCATGGATTTCACCAATATTCTTGGATTTACGGCTGCATCTCTAACAACTATTGCCTTTTTGCCCCAAGTAATTAAGGTTTGGCGATCGCACTCAACTAAGGATATCTCTTTGCCAATGTTGGTTACTTTTATTGCAGGCATAACACTCTGGCTAATTTACGGCTTATTGGTCAATGCTGCACCGATCTACCTTGCTAATGGCATTACTTTGGTTTTGAACCTACTGATTTTACGCTTTAAACTTAAATATGGATAAACTAGTGAGGGTGGTGCAAAGCACCACCCTCACTAAAATTAATAGTTTTAATATGACCTCTCTTAGCTCATTCTTCTCGACTTATTTCACCCATTTTGTAATGCTGGGTCTGATTTTGACCTTTGCGATCGCCCATAGTGGGCTTGCCGAATTACGGATGTGGGCAGAGGAGCGGATTGGAGCAAGGCTATATCGAGTAATTTTTGCATTAGTTAGCATTCCCCTTGCCGTAGTACTACTGATTTATTTCTTCAACCATCGCTATGACGGGGCGCAGTTGTGGAATGTGCAAGGAGTTACGGGCGTAAGTGAGTTTGTCTTGGTTCTTTCCGCAATTTCTTTTCTCTTTCTCTACCCCGCCACCTTTAACTTAACTGAAGTCGCCGCGCTCAAAAAACCAGAAGTACATCTATTTGAAACAGGAATCATCCGTATTTGTCGTCATCCGCAGATGATTGGGCAATGTCTATGGGGGATTGCTCATGCCCTGTGGTTAGGAACGTCTTTTACATTGGTAACTGCGATCGCATTAGTTATCTACCATTTATTCGCAGTATGGCATGGCGATCAGCGTTTGTTTAAGCGTTATGGCGATGCTTTCTTGGCGGTGAAAGAACGTACTTCTGTAATGCCATTTCTTGCGATCGCCCAAGGTCGTCAGCAATTAGTTTTAAAAGAATTTGTGCGTCCTGCTTACATTGGCGTAGCGATCACAATTGTGGCGTTTCGATGGTTACATCCAATTGTGATTACGGCATCTGCAAATGTAAATTGGTAGGCTAACTTTAAAATAAGGAGAAAAAAATGGCTTTTGGTAGTTACAAGACAATTGGCGCAGTGGTCAAAGAGTTTCAGATTACCTATACTGAAGCTGATTTTGTGGAAACTTTGCCATTTGCGATTTCTGATTACTTCCGTGAAGATCTATTGCTCATGATGCGCGAAGGTGTGGTTGATAATTCTGAATTTGCAATCTGTGAAAATTTAATCTATCCAGTTCTCAAGGAAGTTTGGAAACATTATCGCAGTAAGTTTTTATTGTGGAGTCATCAGTCTCTCAACTACGATGAGAAGCTATCAGGTTTTCCTGAATATATTCTGGCGCAGCGATCGCCCTTAGGAAAAGTCGTATTTGATCGTCCTTATCTGATGCTAGTTGAAGCAAAACAAGATAATTTTGAGGCGGCATGGGGGCAATGTATTGCGGAAATGATTGCGGCTCAGCGCTTGAATGCGGAATTGGATGTGACGATTTTTGGAATTGCCTCAAATGGCGATCGCTGGCAGCTTGGTAAATTAGATCAGAATATTTTTACGAGGAACAGCACTTTTTACAACATTCAAGAAATCGATAAGTTGGCGGCGGCGGTGAACTATATCTTTCAGCAATGTGAAGTGCAGTTAGAGATTTTTTGCGATCGCAATTCCGCAAAAAAAAGCTGACGCAATGCGTCAGCTTTTTTTTGCTTTAGTACACAGGCAAAGTAAATCGAAAACAACTGCCTTTTTTCCCGATCGCATCATCGACCCAGATATGACCATAATGCGCAGTAATAATGCGGCGACAGAGTGATAAGCCAATACCGTAGCCATCGGCATCGCCATCGCGTTCTAGACGATAGCGCTCCTCAAATACGCGATCGCGCATTTCCGCAGGAATCCCTGGCCCGTTGTCAGTAATGCTAACTTCAATTTTTTGAGCAGTTCGATGCATCACCGTTAGCTCAATTTTGCCGCCCTCAGGGGTGTATTTAGTCGCGTTGCCTAAGAGGTTGATTAAAACTTGCCGAATTTTTTCTTGATCGACATAAACAGGCGGTAAATCGGTAGGAATGTCCTTAACTAATTTTTGGTGCTTCCCCTCAAGACATTTATGAAAGTAAAAATCGCTGACGACACTATGACAAAGTTGATCGAGTTGAATCTTTTGGCGCTGGGTACGGAATTTGGCATTAACACCACGACCTGCTTCGAGAATATCGGTAATCATGCTATCAGCATCACGAGCTTTGTTACGGGCGTGCATGAGTAGACGAGACACCATTTGTGGATCGATTTTGTCGCCGCTTTTTTCGATGGTGTCGATCGCTAATAAAATTGCGGTTAAAGGATTTCGCAGGTCATGGGCTAGCATCCCTAACACGCGATCCTTAAAACGAATTTGCTCCTCAATCTCAGATTTTTCTTGCGACAGTCTAAACACGTCATCAGCAAGACGTGCAACTTCGTTCATGTAGTCAATATTCTGAGCAAGCTCGGGCGGATGATTATTTGTTTTGTCTAATACCTGCTGTTTCCAAGTATCCAAGCTGTTTTCTAGCTGTTTGAGTATGTTTTTTCCCGCAATCGTTTGTCTTGGTAAAGGTGATAATTTGAGCAAGGCTGGCGACATAACAACTTTGAATAGTTCGGCAAGTTGTGGCTGACTTGCCACATTAATTATTTGTAGTTCGGATTTGCAATCATTTTCTCGTTGCAAAAATTCCTCCACATCCTTGACTAAATCTTTTGCCTTGGGGCGATCGTCAATAAATAGTAAGAGTTGTAGGGTTGATTCAGGTAATGTTGGAATAGTCCTCATTACTTTTCGGACTCGCAACGGATTTTTTAAGACATTCTTAATAATTATATTATTGTTCTCATGCTTTTACCTAAACAGCGATGGCAGATTTTCTCACCACAGCCAGATTTGTCACAAGAGATCGCCGATTCTACGGGACTTTCACCCATAATTGCGCAAGTTTTGCTAAATCGCGGTATTAATACTCCTGAAGCTGCCAAGGTTTTTCTCGATCCCGAACTGGAAGATTTGCCTGACCCAAAACAAGAATTCCCCGACTTAATCAAGAGTATTGACCGTATTGAACTAGCCATTAAAAATGGCGATCGCATCACGATCTGCGGTGACTATGATGTTGACGGCATGACCAGCACCGCCTTGTTAATTCGCACTTTGCGACTATTAGGCGCAATTGTGGAATATGAAATTCCTAGTCGAATGACCGAAGGCTATGGAATTAATCAGCGCATTGTGCAGGATTGTCGCGATCGCAATGTGAAATTAATCATTACGGTAGACAATGGCATTACCGCTTATGAGGCGATCGCCCTTGCCGAATCCTTAAATATTTCTGTAATTGTCACCGATCATCACGAAGTCCCTGAAGACCCTAGCAAAATTCCTCCTGCAACCGCAATCCTCAATCCGAAATATCAGGTTGATCCAAATTCACCCTACGCAGCGATCGCAGGAGTTGGTGTTGCCTATGTGTTGGCATTGGAATTAAGCGATCGCTTTGGTAAACGCACTGAATTAGAAAATCCTCTATTAGAATTATTTACCCTTGGCACGATCGCCGATCTCGCTTCATTAACTGGTATCAATCGTCGATTGGTGAAAAAGGGTTTGCGTTTACTTTCGCAATCTAAGGTAATTGGCATTATTGCGCTGATTAACGAGACGGGAATTGCTAAAGACAAACAAACTGGATTGAAACCTGAAGCGATCGGATTTGGTGTGGGTCCTCGCATTAATGCGATCGGGCGAATTGGCAATCCGCAAGTAATTATTGACCTGTTAACTTGTGAAGAAATGGGTGAAGCGATCGCTTTAGCGCAAGAATGTGAAGCAACTAATCGTAAACGACAAGATCTTTGTAAAGAGATCGAACAAGAGGCGATCTCCTATATGACTAAGAGACGTTTAGATGGTTTTGATATTACTCAAGAGCGTGTTTTGGTGATTGTTGATCGAGAAGTTCAAAATGCACTCACCCCTGCAAAAACTAAAAAGAAGAAATCTACCTTGCCTAGCAGCGATCAAGATTTACCAAAGGGCCATGGCTGGCATCACGGCGTAATCGGTATTGTCGCTTCACGCCTAGTTGAGCGTTATGGAGCACCCGTTTTTATTGGTAGTTATGAAGATGCTCATGAGGAAGATTTAGAATCCAAACATCAAGGTGCAACTGTTCGGTTCTCAGTTCGGGGTATTCCTGAATTCCATGTCTTCCATTCCCTAGAATATATCGCGAATATACGGAATAAAGGCGGTGGACATAAGGCGGCTGGAGGTTTTACACTTCCTGCGGAGAATATGGAAAAGTTGCGAAGTGGATTGAGAGAATTTGCCGATCGCGAAAATCTTCTTCCTAGTCATATCATGCCGCTGATCAATGTCGATGTGCTTGCCGATCTCAGTGATATCTCGATGACCATGCTGCAAAACTGCGATCGCCTGCAACCTTGTGGTCTTGGTAATCCTGACCCTGTGTTTTATAGCGAAAATGTGCGCGTAATTGCTCAACAAACTCGTGGTAAAGATAAAGTCAAACATCTTTCGCTTACACTCGATACTGGCAATGGTGAAAAGCTAAAGGCGATCGCATGGCGATGGGGAGAATATTGCCCTGTGCCTGATTATTTGGATATTGCTTATAAGTTACGGGCTAATCAATGGCAAGACACAACTTCAGTAGAATTAGAAGTAGTTGGCATTCGCGAGGCAACAGGTACAGCGATGAAAAGTTCTCAAAATTCGCCTAAGCAATTGCAATTGCAATATAACCCTGCTCCGATAATAACGAAGTTTCCTCAATGGCAAAAACTGAGCGAAGCGCCAAGACCTTTGCCTCGTCCATTATTACTATATGGTTGCGATCGCCCTGCTGATAAATTTCAAGGCGATGTCGATTGCGATCGCCCAAATCGTAATCGAGACTATCATGCGATCGTGCTTTGGACGATGCCGCCATCTTTCACTCATCTACAATGGCTAATTGCGATCGCAAAACCCGACTATATCTATCTCGGTTCCCATATCCCCTCAATTCCTTCCATCGATCAATTTCGCGCTCAAGTTCAATCTCTCGATCTAGATAATATCAAGATTCTCAATCTCTTAGATCTTGCCCAACAATGGTGGATTGCTCCGAGTGCGATCGTCTCGGCTTTACGCGAATTAGATTACATCTGCGATTTCCCACCGACATTACCTCTTGATGGAGAACTTCTCAGAATGCAAAAATGGTATAGCATTGCGATTAATAAACTTGCAGCGTTATTTGCACAAAGTTAGGCTTGGTCAAAAACAAGTAGCTATACTAATTTACTAAAGCAAAAGCTAGAATATCATTAGAAACTAGTACAATTATCAATTAATGAAGATTAATACTTATGAGTCAAGCTAATATCGGCGGATTACCATCCATATCTCCACGCGGAGAATTATATATATCTCAGGAAGTTTATAGAAAACAACATGAACAACATGAACAAAGGCAACAGGCTCAAGCAATTGAGTCTACAAATGAATCCACAAAATTTCTTGCTAATTTTCAACGCGCTAACCTTGCTAGTGAATTTGCAAATCATCTTTTGTCAAAAATCAACCAATTTGATGATGGTTTAAATGATGAGCTTGAAGTTGGGCTTAAACTTGTTTCTTTTGGTCAAACAATTACATTTCACGTATCTGGGATAGGCTTCTACAATCCTAGCTTAGTTGTATTTGCTGGTTTAACTGATGATGGCAATCGGGTGGAACTAGTCCAACATGTCTCTCAAATCAGTTTTGTTCTGATTGCATTACCTAAACTTAAGCCTGAACAGCCAAAAAATAAAATTGGATTTATTCAATAAGGTTTTTGAATTTTTTGGTATGTGTCGATAATCCTAAATTTATTTTACTTGGTAAGAACGATGTTAGCTATTAGTGAAATCGTCAAAAATGGAATTATATTTGACATGAAAAACTGGGGTAATGATCAGTCAGGAATAGGCGGTTTATCAGAAAATATTGATCGCTTGTTTGCACTTTTACAACAGCGCGATATCAATTATTTATTAGTTGGAGGTGTTGCATTACTTAGCTATGTCGATGGTCGCAACACACAAGATATCGATTTGATACTTTCTCAAAAAGATCTCAACGATCTTCCTGAACTAACTATAGCTGATAAAAATCAAAACTTTGTTAGAGCAACCTTTGACAATCTTCGAGTAGACATCCTCCTAACTCAGAACTCACTCTTTAAATACATAGCTAAAAATTGCACCACTTCAAGACAATTTGGGGATTTAACCGTGCGTTGTGTCACTGTTGAAGGATTACTAGTTCTCAAACTTTATGCACTTCCTTCTCTCTATAGGCAGAATAAATTCGATCGCGCTAGTATTTATGAAAATGACATCCTCTTACTTTTGCTCAAATATCCTACCGAATTAGATCCAATTTGGAAATTATTGAAAAAACATTTACTACCTAGCGACATCAACGAAATTCAAGAGATCACTGCTGATATCCAAAAACGTATTAAACGTTTTCGAGCTAGATAAGTCAAGAAGTTCTTTTTTATAGCTTTGCCATATTTGCTTTCATGATAAATCTTTCGAGAGTGACAATCTCTACGCGATCGCCATAGGGAATATATTGCTGTAAGTCGCCTGAAATGTAGAAATCGCGTAGAGTCCAACCTTCGCCGCCAAGGACTAAATAAGCTTTTTGATAATTGGGATTCTGATCCATAGCATCCATTAAGCAAATCACCTCAAAGGGAACCTTTTGTTCCGCAGTGCCGCCAACCTGCTGCCACTTCAGGGAAATCAAAACATTGCGATCGCCACGATTTGCCACCACATCGATTTTGTGTCTACCTCCCCCAGGGCGGCTGCCAATATATTGCTGGGACTGCGAGAGATATCCACCATAAATTAAGGAATGCAATACCATTTGCTCCAGAACTGCACCAGTTTCGGTATTGCGAAGACTCATAATAGTTCTAGTCCCCCATTAAATCCTTTATAGGCTAACATTTCCTTTGCAGGAACGCGATCTCCATTGCAACTAATTCTTCTAGGAGCATCAAGGATCTTATACTCAAACCCTAGATCTTTGTAAAGTGAAAGAATACGATCAGTCGCTTGATTAGAGGCGATCGCAGGGCAATCTTGACCAGCTAACCATTGGGCTAAACGCTCTTGTTCTGACCATTCAAAGCCATTTTTGGAATATTGCCGAAACTCAACATCGTAAGGAGGATCGGCATAAATAAGATCATTAGAATTAACCTTGATTTTACCAAAGTCTAAATTTGCAAACTTCCATTGTGAAAGTGTTGGCTTATAGGCTGTGAAATCAGGATTATAATTTATGGTTTTATATTTCCCAAAGGGAACGTTAAATCCACCTTTTTGATTAAACCGACAAAGCCCATTGTAACCAGTGCGATTGAGATAATAAAAGAGTTGCGCGGCTTTAGGAGTTTCAGCTTGTCCTGAATGAATTAGGCGGTTAAATTCTAAACGCTGAGCATAATAAAATTCGCGATCATTCTGAACTTCAATTTCAAGCTTTAATCCCTTTTGCAAACATTGATAAAAGTTGACAACATGAGGATTGATGTCATTTAACAAAGCTTTGTGAGGTTGTAAGCCCAAGGCGATCGCTAAGCCGCCACAAAATGGCTCTACAAGACGGCGATCGCTATGTTTTTGCCAAGTATGCTGCAAATGCTGCACAAGCCAGCGCTTACCTCCAGCCCATTTCAGAGGAGGTGTAAGGCGTTCTGGCTTTGGGGTCGATCCAGTAATATTTACCACTTGTTTTGCCAAGGGAGTCATGTGCAGAGATGAACGTTGAGACGGTGGCATGGTGACAAGGGAAATTAATGCTTACTCAATCTAGTACCACTAGGCGGCAACTAGCAAGCCTGCACTAGATTGTTTTGGCAGCACATCGACAACATCGATCTTGGCGCAGTAGGCAATATCTTCCGCACCATTGAGGTTTAGCAATCGTTTACCATGACTCGCTTGATAAAATAAGTCTTCAACCTCACCTTTCCAAGCTTTGTAGAGGGTTGCGGCTGCGATCGCTTCATCATTACCAAAATCAGCCTCATCTTCGAGATTGAAGGCGATCGCACCCGCACAGGTCGTATCTTCGAGCGAATAGCTGCCTTCCCAGCCAGAGCCAACGATCCACACAGTTTCAGGCTTAGTTTCGCGGAGGTACCTTAATACTGAGCCAAGATTAATCATCGCGCAAGCCAAAACACTCTTAGCATTGGCGATTTTTTGCAGTGATCGCGTGCCGTTAGTTGTACTCATAAAAATTCGCTTGCCCTTCACCACATCTGGCGTAAAGTCAAAGGGCGAATTCCCCAAATCACAACCTTCTACAGTCTTTCCCCCGCGCTCACCAACGCGAATCCGTAACTCTGGTGGGTGCGCTTCACTGACGCGCATTAGCTCATCAAGATCGGAAAATACTTGCACTCCCTCAGCTCCCGCAGCAAGGGCTGTGGCGATCGTAGTGGTTGCTCGCAAAATATCTACAGCGATCGCGCAATCTGGATTTCCTTCAGCAGGCACTAACTCAGGCGTGTGATAAACAAAGATTTTCATTTATAGATCTAATGGTTTAGCTATCTACTATAAATTAAACTCTATGTTTGCCTGTTTGGCAAATTTATTGCGATGAAGAAAAGCTGATGTTGTTCAACTGCTCTTTTATACCAATTCACGAAAGTGTGACAACACTTTTGTGAATTAAAACCCAAACCCAGTAAGGTTTCTAAAATCAAAAAATGGCTTAGCCATTTTTTGATTTGGTATTATTCACGATTTTTATGCCGTAGATTTCCAAACCTCACAATACTAGACAATCCATTTCATCTTGTTTCATCAATTTGCCATTGTCCCGAATCTTTATTCCATATTAAATTCATTTGCTTGATTTCAGAGGTAATTTTAGCGCCCTGTCGGTAAGTTAGTTTAATCTCTAAGACAGCTGAATTTCCTGTCATTGTGACAAGCTGTGTTCCATCTACTGATACTTGATCAACACTTTTCCACCAATTTGTAAACCCATCTACCCCGTTTGCCTGATCGCGCCGAAACCTTGGAGTAAGTTTTTGCCACGCTGCTGAGAGTTGGCGAGCGTTGACCAAACTATAATAATCTCTCACAAATTGCTCTGGAGAAGGTTTAGCTTGCTCTGTTGAGGATGGACTCGGAGTTGGTGTTGGAGTCAGAGAAGGAGTTGCAGTTGAAGTTTTTGATGGTGTTGCAGTAGGCAAAGGCGAAGGTGAAGTGGTAGGTTGTTGGATATCGCTCCCAGAGATTCTTTCTACTGGATCTTTTTCGTTGGGACTAGCCTTAGCGCAATACGCATCTTCAACAAATTTGAGATGCTCCTTGAGCTTAGACTTACAACTTTCAATATCTTTGAATTGGCTGGTATATACCTGTTGAAATTTATTGCTTCCTAAATTGGGATAGTCAGGTATCCAAAACACTCCTGCTTCCTTATATCCAAGAGATTTTAATTTTTCCACCCTGAGATTTGCTTTTTCAATATCTTCAAAAGCAGAATCGGCAAGAAAATAGAATGGAACTTTAGTAACAGGTTTATTAAATGGAGAGATTTTGTTCCAGAATGCCACAATGCCGCCATTTTGAGAGATGACTACACCTAGAGCGATCGCAGCCCCAACAGCCGCACCGACAATCACTGTTACAAATAATTGACCAAAGATCTTCTTTTTAGGATCTTGCTGAGGCTGATATACATAAACAGATTGATCGGGAATAGTAGGCGGTGTATAGCCTCTAGGTGTGACCGCCACCGTCTGCATATTCGACATTGCTGGAGGAGTTGGAGTTTGTTTCGGCGGAGACTGATTTAAGATTTGAGTTGGCTGCAACGCTTCTAGCATTTCTCTTGCGGAGCTATAGCGATCGCGTGGATCAAATTGCAGAACCTTTGCAAATATTGCTTTTAAATCAGCGCTAATTCCCGTTAAGTGCTTTTGCCAGAGGACTTCTCCTGTCTGTGGATCAGTACCTAGTTCCTGAGGATATTTACCTGTAAGAGCAAAGATTGCCGTAAGTGAAAGGCTGTAAAGATCGCTTGCAAAAAATGGTCTACCTGCCGCCTGCTCAGAGGCCATAAACCCTGGTGTACCAATCACAATCGAATGCGCCTGTTGAGACGAACTGCGAATGGTACTGACATTGAGAGTTTCTTTAACAGCGCCAAAATCAATTAATACTGGCTCTCCAGCACGCAAGATAATATTATCGGGCTTAATATCTCGATGAATAATGCCGCGATCATGAACATAAATAAGAGTCTGGAGAATACTAGTCATCAATTGTCGGACAGCATTCTCATTCCATTTGCCATCGCGTTCAATCGTTTCCGTAAGCGTTAAGCCATCAATCCATTCTTGGACTAAATAGAATAATCCATTTTCCGCGAAGTTTGCATAGAGTTTGGGAATGTAGCGGCTTTCTTCTCCCAATGTTTCGAGAACTGCTGCTTCACGGTGAAATCGTTGCTGTAATAATTCATACATCTGCGGATTATCAGCAACAGGTTTAAGCTGCTTAATCACGCACCGACGGTTAGATGGCATCTTAGTGTCTTCAGCCAAATAGGTTTCCCCAAAGCCGCCACTGCCTAGGACGCTAGTGACGCGATAGCGGTTATCTAAAAGGTTTGACATCATGTAGTTATATTCATCGCTAATAGCGATCGTACAGCATCCAGCGCTTTGCGCTCCAGTAAAGCCCAATATATTTTGGTTTAGGGTTGCTTTGCAACCCTAAACCAAAAAAGACAAATTGAACGCATAGAGGGCAATTTTTCTATTTTGGTTTTAGATTTAGTTACACCAGCTCTGGTGTTTGACTGCTAATTAATTCAAGATGTTGCTGAATTTCTAGCTTTAGCTTCTGAAAATCTGACTTTTGGAAGGTTAACATATCATCAATCGAATAAACTTCCACGATCGCATCTTTGCCTTTTGCCTTAAAATCACCTAGCCTTACAGGTCGCCAGCGATCGCTTAAACCTTCACGCACAGCAGCGGAAAATACTAAATATCGATTTAACTGTCTAGTCAGTGCTTCAATCCTTGAGGCAACGTTTACGGCATCACCGATGACAGTGTATTCTTTTTTCGTTTGAGAACCGATATTTCCTTCTAATACTGTTCCTTTTGATAGCCCAATACCAATAAAGAGAACTCGTAGCGGACTATTCGCTGGAGCTTGATTGCGGAGCATCTCTAGTTCTGCAAGAATATCTAAACTCGCTTGTAGAGATTCATCAGCTCGATCGCCGTCAAAATATGCCATCACGCAATCGCCAATAAATTTAGTGACTTCACCACCCCTAGATGCGATCGCCTTAGTACAAATTGTAAAGAATTGATTGAGTAAATCGACAACCGCTGTTACTTCTAGTTTTTCGGTGATGCTCGTAAAACTAATAATATCAGCAAAGAAAATGATCTTTTCCGTATAGCGAGGAACTAGCGTCAGCGGATTAATTCCGTTCGCGATGGCTTGTAGAACTCCCGACTGGGTGTAGCTTGCTAAAATTGTTTGCGAGTCCGCTAAGGTTTGCAACAAAATCTTGATCGGTTGCAACAAAATATCGTTGTTTTCATCAAGAACGATTACTTCCATTGACCAATCTGGAAATCTTCGTTGCGAGACATTAAGTTCTGATTTTAGACACAAAATTTGATTGTGGCGATCATCTTCTAAAATCCTTTTGTAAAGGCTATCAATTCTATCTTCTTCCCCCTCTAAAATCTGAAAAAATATGCCACTACAACAAAGCAAAACTCCTGTAATACCATCTCTAGAGTTGTTAGTTTGCGAAATATTCCCAATGCTGTCAATTTCCTTTTTGGTAAGCGATCGCGAAAACTTACTGATATAGGTTAGCCTTTTCATAAAATTGCGATATTTTCAATAACAAAAGAATTCAATCTCTGTGACATTTAGACAAAAAGTTAATCATTAAATCCCCCAACTTACTTTTAACTTAAATAATGACAGCAGAGTAATCAGCCATACGGCGTAACTGCTTTTGGATCAGTACACTACGCAAATGTATCATATATCACATTGTGCTTAGACGGTTTCTCAGTTGCTGCTCACAGGTTGCGATAGGATTAAAATTACTGCTTTTAAGTTTATAAATAAGTATTTCCCATGAGTATTTCTGCTGAAGATATTAAAAAGTTAAAACAAGAAGTTGGCATCGCAGCGGCGCAGCGAGTTAAGTCAGGCATGGTGGTTGGCTTAGGCACTGGCTCAACTACAGCCTTTGCGATCGAGGAGCTAGGACGACGCATTGCAGCGGGTGAGCTAACCGATATTGTCGGCATCCCTACTTCTTTCCAAGCCTCAGTCTTGGGAAAAAAATATGGCATTCCAATTCGGAGTCTGGATGACGTTGATCGCGTTGATGTAGCGATCGATGGTGCTGATGAAGTTGATCCCAATAAAACTTTGATTAAGGGCGGTGGTGCAGCGCATACCCGTGAGAAGGTTGTCGATTCACTTGCAGCTCTGTTTATTGTTGTTGTCGATGAGTCGAAATTGGTCGATAAGCTTGGCTCGACCTTTGCTGTACCAATCGAAGTTTTACCGATGGCAGTTTCTCCAGTAACAAGAGCTGTCGAAAAACTAGGTGGCAAACCTGATCTGCGGATGGGTGTGAAGAAAGATGGCCCCGTAATTACCGATCAAGGCAACATGGTTTTAGATGTCACCTTTGATGCGATCGCTGATGCTGCAGAACTGGAAAAAACCTTGAACAACATTCCTGGTGTTGTTGAGAATGGTCTCTTTGTTGGTGTTACCGATCTGATTCTAGTTGGTGAATTTAAAGACGGAAAACCCCAAATTCGCGAAATCTCCTAGAAAAAAAAAGGCGCTTTGCGCATTTCTTTCTGGGGAATTTCGCCACATTTCCTAAAAAAAGGGCGCGAAGCGCCCTTTTTTCTAAAGTTTTTCGCCGCTAATGATAAACATGGGACTAACTGCTGCAAAGACTTGACGGTTGCCACGAGTTTCTAAACGGTTGACCGAGGACTGCACAACTTCTACATTTCGCGCTTGGAGTTTGGCAAAGCTTTCAGAAATTGCATACAAACCTTCAAGACTATTTGTAGTTGCGATCGCGCGACCGCCCATTTGCAAACGCTCCCAACAATATTCCAAAATTTCTGATACCGATCTCCCACCTTCAATACAAATGCGATCGGGATCTGTTGACAGACTTGTCAGGCATTCTGGTGCACTGCCTATTTTAATCTCAACGTTATTTACACCAAATTTTTGACAGTTTTTAGCGATCAGCCCTGCCACATCCTCATCCCGCTCGATCGCGACAATTTTTCCTTTAGGACATAGCAAACCAGTCTCGATCGGAATTGTCCCCGTACCTGCGCCAATATCCCACAGCACCGAATCTGCTTTGAGACGCAACTGACCAACTATTAATAGTCTCGTCTCACATTTGCTCATCGGGATTCCTGGCAAGCGATCGAATAATTCGTCAGGTATACCGGGGGTGACATAAGACCAAATAGGTTCTGACATGAGCTTAGCGCACAAGAATTATTAAACATGATCAATATACAGCAAATCTAAAGAGTAAAGGGAGCGCTAAGCGCTCCCTTTACTCTTTTATATCTACTAATTTATTTCAAATAGATAAGCCCATTTGAATAGTGATGTGAGATTTTAGAATATTGAATTTTCCAGCTAAAAGCTAAACTAATTCTTTATCTAAACAGTTGCCGCAGTACGCTTGCGTCTGCCAACGCTAGCCGTAGCAGCACCAGTCGCAACAGGTACTTCAATGGCAATGCCATTACCATTGCTACTTTCTTGCTCAACTTTAGGAAGAACCTTAGTGCTGCCTGATTTTAAGGTCACACCTAAGGCATTAGGCTTTGCGGCAGGAGCAGGAGCAGATTGAGTGGAATTGGGAGGTGTTTGCAACAGGAATACAATCACTGGCTTACTTTGAATTTGTTGACGCAAGACACGAGTGAGGTCGCGCTCAAGTTGACCCCGTAAACCAATCCAATCAATTTCCAAAGAACCGACATTGCGAGCATAGTTAACCCAAGAATTAGCCAAAGAGTTATCGATCGCCTTTGCTACTAGAGCAATAATTTGGGAATGTTCCATCGGTAGAACTACGCCACTGAGTTGAATGTCAGGATTTGTGGAGAGCTTACCATCAAGACCAACAGATACTGCGATCGTGAAGATACCTTCTCCAGAAATTTGTTGGCGATCGCGTAATACATCGCCCTTAACCATGCCATCGCGAGAAGAATCAACTAGTTCAACACCAGAAGGAACTTTATCGACAATCCGCATATAGTCTTGACAAACTTCAACAACATCACCATTTTCGGCAATCACGATGTTTTCGCTAGGAATGCCCATAGCTTCCGCCATCTTCGCGTGCTGTCTGAGCATTCTCAATTCACCGTGAGCAGGGAAGAAGAACTTTGGACGTACCAGCGCTAACATCATTTTATGTTCTTCTTGAGAACCATGACCCGAAACGTGAATACCTTTATCCTTACCGTAAATTACATTTGCCCCAAGTGCCATCAAGCGGTCAATGGTGCGCACTACAGGAATTGTATTTCCGGGAATCGGATTTGCCGAGAAAATGACGGTATCACCTTGACGTACTTCCAATTGTCTATGGCTGGAATTTGACATTCTTGTTAATGCTGACATCGACTCACCTTGAGAGCCTGTGGTCAAAATCAGAATTTGATCATCACGATAATGACGGAGATTTTGTAAAGGTTGGAATAGGTCATCGCGGCACTTGATGTAACCAAGATTGCGGGCATGGGCAATCACGTTCAACATCGATCGCCCAACTACACCAACCACACGTCCTTGCTTATCGGCAATGTCCAAAATCATGTTGACGCGATGGACTGAAGAGGCAAAGGTGGTAATGATTACGCGCCCTTTAGCCATCATGATGTATTTCTCAAGGTTGGGATATACAGCTCTCTCTGAAGGAGTAATCCCTGGAAGCTCAGCATTTGTAGAGTCACTAATCAAGGCTAATACGCCTTTTTCGCCATGTTCAGCTAGACGAGCGAGGTCAAAAAATTCACCATCAACGGGAGTATGGTCAATCTTGAAATCTCCAGAGTGAATTACCATCCCCGCAGGTGTATTAATAGCGATCGAGAAACTATCTGCGATCGAGTGAGTATTGCGAATAAATTCCACAAAGAAGCTAGCCCCGACACGGACGACATCACGGGGCATGACACGGCGCAATTCGGTGCGATTTAGTACGCCAGCTTCGCGAAGTTTATCTTCGAGTAGCGCCATAGCTAAACGAGGACCATAAATCACAGGAATTTCAAACTGTTTTAAATGGAAAGAGATTGCACCGATATGATCTTCATGACCGTGGGTGACTATCATGCCCTTGATCTTATGCTTGTTTTCGCGCAAATAAGTCATGTCAGGCAAGACGACATTGACACCTGGCATCATGTTGTCAGGGAAAGACAAACCACCATCGAGGAGCATGATTTCGTCATTATATTCAAACACCCATGTGTTTTTGCCGATTTCATGGAGTCCGCCGAGAGCGATTATTTTGAGAGCAGGAGCGTTAGTTGTAGGCATATTGTTTTTGTAAGGAAAAGGTAAAAAGTAAAAATGGGGGAATTGAATTTTGAAAATGATTCAATTTGGATGGTGATGGAAAACTTTACAGTTATAAATACCTAGATAGAATGACTAGAAAGGTTGATTCCCCCCACAAGTTCATCATTATCAGAAGTAATCAAGTTCTATGTCTCTGGACTGAAGTTGTCAGCCTTTATTAAGCAAGAATTCCAAGTTCTTGTAATACAACTTTCAGCTTGGCTTCGAGTTCGGCATTACCTGTAACTAGAGGCGATCGCACCACGCCAGTATCTAATCCCAACAAGCGCAAAGCCACTTTGAGAGGAATAGGATTACTGGTTAAGAATAAAGCCTTAAACAAAGGAAAAAGCTGAATATGAATTTGTAAAGCTTCTTGCACTTTACCTGCGGCAAAGGATTGCATCATTGCTTGCAGTTGCGTGCCAACCACATGCGAGGCAACGCTGACAACTCCCTTTGCACCCACAGCCATTAATGGCAATGTTAGCGAGTCATCACCCGAATAGATCGCAAATTCGGCTGGTGTGAGGGCGCGAATTTGGCTAGCTTGATCTAAATCACCTGTTGCTTCCTTAATCCCAATAATATTAGAGATTTCGGCTAACTTGGCAACAGTCTCAGGTTCTAGTTTGCAACCCGTGCGACTAGGAACATTATAGAGAAGAATCGGAAGCTCTGGTGCAGCTTCAGCGATTGCTCGAAAATGTTGATATAAACCCTCTTGGGGAGGCTTGTTGTAATACGGAGTTACTTGCAGTGTACCATCTAATCCGAGGTGTGCGGCTTTTATAGTAGCCGATATCGCCTCAGAAGTAGAATTCGAGCCTGTACCTGCCATGATTTTCGCTTTACCAGCGATCGTCTGTTGTAGCACCGAAAACAATTTATATTCCTCATCCCAACTGAGGGTTGGCGACTCGCCTGTCGTACCGCACACGACAATCGTGTCAGTCCCCGTCTCAACCAAATGCATGGCAAGCTGTTCTGCCTTTGCATAATCGACATTCCCTTCTATATCAAAGGGAGTAATCATTGCCGTTAATAAACGCCCGAAATCGATTTCACTCATAGATACTCATAAATAGAAGCTTGCTAAAAGTTTATTAAAAGTCGATAAACTTTTAGATAAGAGCTTTGGCAATTAGTAATTCGGCAATCTGAACAGCATTCAATGCAGCTCCTTTACGGATTTGATCGCCACATAACCACAATTCCAAACCGTTAGGGTGAGAAATATCTTGACGAATTCGTCCTACTAACACATCATCTTTGCCGCTAGCATCAATGGGCATCGGGAAATAATTTTTACTAAAGTCTTCTACCAACTTTACGCCAGCCGCTGTAGCCAGAATCTCTCTAGCTTTGTCTGGATTAAATGTATGGGCGAACTCTAGATTAATCGCTTCAGAATGCGCGCGCAATACGGGAACCCGTACACAGGTTGCGGTGATCCGAATATCATGATCGCCAAAGATTTTGCGGGTCTCATTCACCATTTTCATCTCTTCCTCGCAATAGGAATTATCCGTCATTGGCGAGTTGTGTGGGAAAAGATTAAAAGCGAGAGGATAGGGAAGAATTTCAGGTATAGCAGGTTCACCATTGAGAATTGCTTGTGACTGTATCTTCACTTCCTCCATGGCTCTTGCGCCTGCGCCACTTGCCGATTGGTAAGTAGCGGCAACAATACGCTGAATCGGTTGCACCTGATGTAGTGGATAGATTGCCACAGCCATGAGAATAGTCGTGCAGTTGGGATTAGCAATAATGCCTTTGTGATACGCGGCGGCTTCAGGATTAACTTCTGGCACTATCAATGGCACATCGGGATGCATCCGAAAAGCACTGGAGTTATCAATGGATATTGCTCCTGCTTTGGTGGCAATCGGTAGCCATTTCTTAGAGATGCTGCCACCTGCGGAAGCAAGGACAATATCGACATCATCAAAAGAAGATTCGGTTACGGCTTCAATGATTAATTCTTCCCCAGCAAATTTAATCGACTGACCAGCCGATCGCTCCGAAGCCAGAAGCTTCAACTTACCTAAAGGGAAATTTCTTTCTTCCAGCAATGCTAGAAGTTCAGTACCAACTGCGCCTGTTGCTCCGAGAATGGCAACATTATAATTCTTGCTCAATGAACCTCCAAAATAAAAACATCAAGTTAGGGTGGAAAACTTTTGCTAAGACTATGAAATTACTTAATGAAATGACTTATGTATAGTTTCATCATTCATAAATTAATTCTATGTCTTGCTTGATCACATATTAACAAACTTTCAGAATATTGCTAATGTTTTTGGCTATGGACCTGTAAAAATTGCATCTTCAACATCTTGGCGACTCAGTGAATAGGGAAATGCCCGTTGAATTTCTTTGCCGCCGTAAGCATCTTGAATGTAACGCACACGAATATCTTCAATATCCATGACGATTTCTGCTTGCCATGACGATCGCGTAACGCGCCAGACATTGGGATTTGACTGATCTTGGTAACATCCTTGCTCATCTAACCATGCTTCAAGTGCAGGCAAAGGATGATTGTAGAGTGGTGTAGTAGGAGAGGGAAGCGCCATAGCAGACGAGTTTATGGGGATGATTGTTGGATGGTTACGGGAAGTAAAGCCAAAAAGTTGATATCGGCGCGATCGCTTCGGGAAAAAGGCGATCGCCGCGTAGCCATGCTACTAAAACAACTAGCACTAAACAAGCAACTAGCGTAGCACCAATTAACAAGAGTGCAAATAGTTCACCACCAGATAATGGACGCTCACTAGGCAAACCATCATCGTCGTTGGTCTGGAGGTTTTTCGGCGGCTGATTTGTTGTGTACTGAAATCGTGAAAACTGAATGCGACAATCATAGGCAGTGCGGCGCTCGGCATTACTGAGTGTGGCATAGGCTTCGTTAATTTGGCGAAAATGCTCAACTGCATCTTCCTTGGGAAGTTGGGTCGTGTCGGGGTGGTAGAGCTTGCTGAGATCTCGATAGGCTCGACGAATATCGATTTCACTAGCCCAAGGAGTGACACCGAGAATCGCGTAATAGGTTTTTGACATAGCACTTACAGATATAATCTACAGACAAAGCCCATAACAGCAATTTTAATTATAAAACCGATTTTAGGACTTTCAGCGCCGTCGGC
>JANNDZ010000452.1:0-5022 GCA_031378395.1 Pseudanabaena sp. OTE_75_metabat_487_sub | reverse complement strand
CCGCCAAGGGTTGCTCCATACATCATTGCGTAAAACAGAGGTAAGACGATCGCTGGTAACTGACCTGTAAAATCAGGAGAGATAATCTCAGAGCCAGCTAAACCGACATTTACCACATATTGCTTTAGTAAGGGAACCATTGCGACAACAAGGGGAATATTTGGCACAACACTAGAAATTAAGCCTACAAAAAAGATCAAAAGAATCGAACCAAGGGCGATATTTTTTCCTAAAATTGCGGCTAAGATTCCTGACATACTGCCAATCACACCTGTTTTTTCGAGTGCACCAATCAGCACGAAAATACACATAAAGAAAATCAAGGTACTCCAATCGACATCTCGCAAAATATTCTGTACAGTGTCAATTTTGCTATGGTGCGATAGCATCAAAGCAAGTGCTGCTCCTAATAGCGCAACTGTCGCTGGTGACACAGGAATTGGTAATGATTCACCAATTACAAAAAATGTCAGAACAAAAGCGGTGATGACAGCGCCAACAATTAGAGTGCGTGGGTGGTTGATAGTTGGACTAGGAAGACGATCAAGGTTTTCTAATTTTTTATTCCAGATTTTGCGAAATAGGAACGGCAACATGGCAACAATCACACCAACAGCGATCGCACCACCAAGACTTAGTTTGAGCAAATAATCTACAAAACTCATATTGATCGCATCACCGACAATATAAGTTGCAGGATCGCCAACGATGGTTAATAAGCCTGAGCTATTTGCTACAAATACCAGCAAAATTAGCAATGGTACAAAATCCACACCGATTTCCTCAGCCATAGGCGGAATGAGCGGTGCTAGTAACATTACCGTTGTCGCATTGGGCAACA
Organism: Pseudanabaena sp. OTE_75_metabat_487_sub; assembly: GCA_031378395.1. Taxonomy (GTDB): domain Bacteria; phylum Cyanobacteriota; class Cyanobacteriia; order Pseudanabaenales; family Pseudanabaenaceae; genus Pseudanabaena. The sequence continues at coordinate 4,181 of JANNDZ010000452.1, read as the reverse complement.
CCGCACAGATTGGAGTGGTAATGGCGACTATACCCAATAGCAAACGATCGCCTCTTCCTTTGGCGATAATCACCATCTGGGTGGCAAGATACTCAAAAACTTTTGTTGGTTGAAAGGCTCGTACCATCACCATCACGCCAAAGAAAAGCCCCAGCGTACCGTGGCTTTTGCCAATGGATGCAATGGCTTCAGGCATGGTCATTACATTAGCTACGATCAATATGAGCGCACCCAGAAAAGCGGCGATCGTAAAATGTATCCACTCAGTAATCAGTAGAACGATCACGCTGACAAAAGTAATCAGCGACAATATTGCTTGCCAAGTTGCCATTCTAGTTAAATCTGTATTGAAATAGATCCGTTGTCAGTAAAGGTAGAATATTACCAACCTAAAGTAAAGGCGGCGCGTAACGCGCCGCCTTTACTTTAGGTTGATTCTACAAAAAAGTTACTAGAGTTTCTAAAGATAAATTTACAAAAGAATTATTTTGTAATAGATCTGTTAATAATTGGCTGGGTGAATTGATTGCTTCCAATAAACGTTCTTTAAACGCCAAATTTTTCTGAGACTGATAGCGAACTTCTAATTTAAAAATTGTTTGGCGATCGCTTTCCGATGCATCAGCGTATCGTTGTGAATATTGCTCAGACAACTGCTCAAAAATTTGATGTAGTTCTTCAAGAAGAATATGCTCTTGGAGAATCTCTGAGCCATACTTTTCTAATTCTGAACCTGCATTTCCCTTAATGAGAAATTTTACAAAATCACCTTGAGCAAATTTTGCCTTGGGATTAAACGGACGGCGATCGCTATATTTCCTGAGGATATAATCAGGCAAACTTCTCAGAAGATGCTTTAAATAGATAGAATCACAGATCACATCATCCAACTTAGTGTCGCGATCAATATTCCATTCTTCAATACAAGCATTAGTGAGAATAGCAGAACTAAAGTCAGTTCCTAAAGCTTTTATACGAAATAAATCCGCATCCTGAAGATTGGCGCTAGAGAGATTAGCTTTGCTCAGATTAACTGCAAATAGTTTTGCTCTCTGTAAATTTGCACCACTTAGATTTGCTTCAAAAAGATTTGCAAAATCAAGATTTGCTTCACTAAGATTAGCGCCGCTCAGATTTGCTTCTTTCAGATTCGTTTGATTAATATTTACAAAAGGAGTCGCACTTCCCAACAAGAGAGCCTGAATGTTTTTTGCTTTAACAAATTCCGGGATGCCGAGGCTGAGATTGGCTTTGTGTAGGTTAGCATTAATGAGATTAGCGTTACCTAGATTGGCTTCACAAAGAAGTACTTCAGTCAAATCTGCATTCTGGAGCGTTGCATTTTGAAGTTCAGCACCACTCAGCGATGCACCACTTAGATTCGCGGCATTGAGATTTGCACCACTCAGTTTTGCACCAAATAAAGTTGCCTCGGTGAGATTAGCACTGCTGAGATTAGCTTCACTGAGATTAGTACCACTGAGATTGGCTTTACGCAGATTAGCGCCACTAAGATCAGTTTTCTCAAAGTTCGCTCCAGCCGCACTAAATCTTTGCCCCTGATCGCCATGACTCTCTAGCCATAGTTGATGCTTGGCTAAACTGTCTTTTAGAGTTGCTCTAAAAATTAGCATAGTAGATCTCTTATTTAGGTAAGTTGTCGATAGGCGCTAAAAGGGATTCCAGTACGTTTTTTGATATCCATAATTGATTTAAATTCGCCACGTTGTTTCCGCTCTTCAGCGATCGCGATCGCAACTTGTGGTTCCATTCCAATTGCGATCAATTCATCAGTAGACATGGAGTTAACCCGCTTCCATGAATAACCTGATTCTTGGCGATAGTCATAGCTAAAAATGACCATTGGCTCAATTTTTTGGAGAGTGGTGTTCGGAATTTCGAGAATATCATGGAGTTCTTCAAGACTAGTGAAAATATGCCCTTCAGCCCTTAATGAGTCAATGTCATTGGCATAAACGATCGGTAAGCCCAAAACATTAACTAAGTCATTCTTGGAGCAGCTATTGATCTCAATCTTGGGTCGGCTAGCGGCGATCGCCTGAAATAATTTATGATCTTCAGGCAATGGTAAATGTTTTGGATAAGTCTTTGTTAAGTATTCACGCTTTAGCGCAAAAGCCGTACCAATTTGGGCAAACCAAACAATTGTTGCAAAGCTAGAAAGATATGGAGTTGAGTAGAAAACAATTCCAGCAGTGACAAAGCCTGCACCGATACCAATCCAAATATTCGAGCCAGTTTTTGCACCAGCATAGGCGATCGCACCACCACCCAATGCTGGTAAAAAAGACCACCAAACCCATGTTGGCGTTTGATCAAACCATGAAGGTTGAGACATAGTGATTAAAGTGATACTGGTGTATTGGGGATTAGCTGTTAGCTTTCAAGCTCATTTATTAACAGCTAAACTAATCGCTAAATATTTTTAAGTAGCTTTTTTCGTTTCTCTTCGTACTCTTCAGCTGTGATGATACCATCATCATAAAGTCTTTTGAGATCGCCAAGTGCGGCTGTAGAGTATATGTCCGATGATTTAGCTTGTTTGGTAACTCGGTTAAACTTATGGTTAATTTCAGCATCAGCCATCACAAGCAGCATAATAAACTCAATAAAAGCGGCGAGAGATGGGATACCTGTCCAACAAAACAGTAGGTAAACTATTCCCCATCCAGATTGTCCTAGATAAAATTTGTGCGCTCCAAATGCTCCTAAGAAAAAGCACCAAAGAATCGCATTAGTTCTAGTCCTCATTACCATTTTCCTTTTTTTCGTTTTACTGATATCAATGTAGCTACAGGCTTATCTTACAGTCTTAGAAATCTTTTTTGATAGTAAATATACTACAAGGATTCCCAGTTTCGCTTCGAGTAAAGCTATGGAAATTTGCAGATAGGGATGCATATCGGGATTAGAGTTGATGGCAAATGCTGCCATTCCTACAAGAGCAAAAGGTAAAAATCTCAAGTTTTTGCCTATGGGTTTCACTCTCAAATGTTTGACAATAGACATCATTGCTTTTTCTCCGCAATATCAATCTCTAAGATAATGCCCTATGTACATTTAAAACTCAATGTTGCGGTAGATTTCTGCGATCTAAGCAGTGTTAGTCTCTGTGCGTATCAACTTGCATCTGCTATCGACAGATTAATAGATTGCTCAGAATCTTCTCGTTGATGTTGGACTTGGTTAAAAATATCTTCAACTGTGAACTGATCTAGCCATTGATGCCGATCCTTTGTGTAGTCACCTGATCCTAGCTCAAACTGCCGCACAAATCTGATCATGCCATCAAAGCCAAGAGCGTCATTCAAAGCTTGATGTCCCAATCGATTAATTTCTAGAGGTGTCATCATTTTTTAACTTCCTGTCGATTTAGACAATCCATGTAAATTCGATATTTCACAATTAGTTCTTTTATGTGTGGTTTAACCGTAAGCCATTGAGATTAGTTAACTTAAAGTTGCGTAAGCTGACTACCCGAACTAAGTTTATTAATAGAATACTGTCCTATTTATCTTCAAAACTCAAGCCCGCGATAAATTTCAGCGATCGCTAATTCAATATTTAAAGACTCTAATAAAATCGACTGATCTAAACCATCAAAATCACTGTATGTCCAGACTTGTGCTTGCTTACTGTAGTGTTCTACAAAAATTTTATTTTGGCGAATTAGCAAGTATTCACAGAAACTCGGAATAGAACGATACATCCGAAACTTATCCGTGCGATCGTATTCCTCGGTTGAAGGGGAGAGCACTTCGACAATTAAAAGCGGATTTAAAACTTCATCCTCGCGACCGCTATTAAATTGCAAAGCCCCAGCAAAAACCATCGCATCTGGATATACGCCACGCCGATAATCAGGAATCCAGAGCCGCAAATCGTTGTTAATTGCTTCAAAATTCGTGTTTTGGAGCTTATTATCCAGAAGATTTAGCATGTTCCGACTAATACGGCTATGTTTAACAGTTCCACCCGTCATTGTGATAATTTCTCCATCGTGGTATTCACTTTTTTCTTCAGAGGTGTCGGCGATCACACGATATTCATCAAGGCTGTAACGGCGTTGAATGGTGGCAGTCATGGAGTTGTTACCTAAAGACAACATTTATATTTTAGCGTCACGGTCGAGCAAGTATCAAACTTGTAAGGTTGCGCCC
>JANNDZ010000435.1:0-10583 GCA_031378395.1 Pseudanabaena sp. OTE_75_metabat_487_sub | reverse complement strand
TTTAAAAATCCTATTCTTTAATAACAATAAAAACCAACAATATTAATTTTTTAAACGTGTTGCAGACAAACAATTTAAAAAACTTCTTGGGCTAGATTTGAGCGCAAAGCTTTGTAGATGTGGTGCGATCACAGTTACAATCTATTACCGATCGCAAAGAATGCTGACCAATAATTAGGATGATTGTATTGTGGTGATTTGATCAGCGAAATTTGCGCTCTGCGTAGAGCTTCAGCGATCGTGACATCACCTTTTTGAAGTTCACCATAAAAAGCTTCCATGAGTGCTTGTGTACCTTCATCATTCACTTTCCATAGCGATGCGATCGCTAATCCATCAAAAAACTTATAATTTCAGATATTATATAATTACTTCGATCAAACAACTATAGTATGCCCTCCAATAATTTAGACAGCCAAGATTCTTATATTATTGATGAACCTGTAAATACAAAGGATGAAGATAGGCTTGATCGGTATCCAATTGCCCAAAGAATTGTAAAGACAATAGTATCTAGAAAAGATCCGAGTAGCTTTGTCTTGGGTATCTACGGAGCATGGGGTGAAGGAAAGTCTACAGTTTTAAATTTTGTTTACAATATATTTGACGAGAAATATAAGAATTCTGTTTGCTGTATCAAATTTAATCCTTGGTATTTTAGGGACGAAGATCAATTATTAATTAATTATTTTAGCTTTTTAGGTAGTAATTTAAATGGCGAAATCATTGTTGACAAGGAAAGGGTAGGCAACTCCATTAGAGATTATGTTTCAGCCTTTATTCCTCCTAATGCTTTGAAAATTGGAATTGGAGTTGCTAGCTTAGATATAGGAAATACAGTTCAAGGCTGGGCAAACAAACTTTCTGATGTTTCATTAGATGAAAGGAAGAAAAAGCTTGAAAAGTTTTTAGAAGATAAGAACAAGAAGATTGTCATAATAATTGATGACGTTGACAGGTTAGATAAGAATGAAATTCAAACAGTTCTTAAGCTTGTTAAGCTATTAGCAAATTTTAAACATACAACTTACATACTTGCATTTGATGATGACATGGTTGCTGCTGCTATTGGTGGCAATTATGGTGGTGATAAAGATTCTGGCAAGGGTTTTTTAGAAAAGATAGTCCAAGTACCTATTCCTTTACCCAAACTTAGCCGTGACTCTTTGGAAAGTTTTTGCTTTAGAGAAGTTAAACAAATACTTGAATCATTTGATATAAATCTAACTGGTGATGAATGGCTTCGATTTACAGAGAATTTTGAGAGTGGTTTGAGTATACGTGTCCAAACAATAAGAATGGTCAAGCGTTACATTAATGCTCTGATATTTGCCTTGCCTTTAATTACAGGTGAAGTTAATACTGTAGATTTCTTGCTGCTGGAAGGAATGCGTGTTTTTTATCCTCAGCTTTACTCGGATATAAGAGATAAACCATCAGAGTATCTTAATCTATGCTCTTCAGAACTAGGAAACGATCCTCACTATAGAAAAACAAAGTTAGATAGTCTAACTGAAAATTGGCATAAACTAACTAATGGCGAGATCTCGGCAAAAAATTTATTGTTCTGTTTATTTCCAGAAATTAGTTGTATGTTCATATCCACGGAACCAATAGGTTCGATAATTATGAGAGAAAGTGTAAGAGAACAAAAGCTTGTGATTAAGCAAAGAGTATGCACTGAAGAATATTTTCGACGCTTTTTTGAGTATAAAATCCCTAATGATGATATCTCAGATTTAGAAATTGATGAACTTTTTAAACAAGTGGCTGCATCGAAATCTAATTATTCTCAAGTAATTACTAATTTTATTAACGAAGGTAAAGCTGATACTTTTGTGTTAAAAATTACAAATAGATTGAAAGATTTACCCACTACAATCACACAAGAATTAGCTGTTACGTTGTCTAAATTGGGGTCTCAGCTTCTCTTAGGCAAACAACAAAAATCTATTAGATTCCAATTTGTACATCCTCTTCCTTGGTTATTTCAGAATTTAGTCTATAACCTTGTCGAAAAGATTCCAGAAATGGAGCAACGCTTTAGACTTTTAGAGGAAATTATAAAAGAGGCAGAGCTATTCCCTTTCGCAGTGAATTTTTTTACTTATGTCATGTCAGACGAACAAAAATGTATTTCGCCTGAGCAGAACACTTTACTAGGTAAAATTATTGCAAACAGAATATTGCATTATTTTGAAAAAACATCTATATGTCAATGTGACAATCTTCGTCCATTGATTGACATCTTAATTGAGTTTGGAGGCAAGGAAGAAAATCACAAATTATTTGAACGAGAAATTAAAAGCAATGCTGGTAATGCACTTACACTTCTTTCGTGCTTTTATTATATGAGAAATCTTGGTTATGACTTTAGTCAACTTATACAGATTGTTGATATAGAGGTCGTTTACAATGCAATTCCCGAAAACCTAAAAGAACCTTTGTCAAGTCCAAAAACTGTAGAAGAGAAAAAGCAGTCTTATCACTATTTTTTAGAATGGTATCGTCAAACCCACTCTGATCAAAAAATGACTATTGCTACTACCAAAGTTTCAGAAGCCAGTTTCTCAAAAGTATGGGACAACCCAGAAGACTCAGAATACAACGAGCTATAAATTTGGATATGTTATGAAACAACTCAAACAACTAACCTGCATCATTGAGCGTGAAGACAATGGCTATGTATCCCTTTGCCCACAGATAGATATTGCCAGTCAAGGCGACTCCGTAGAAGAAGCCAGAAAGAATCTGATTGAAGCGATTGAATTATTTTTTGAAATGGCAAGTCCCCAAGAAATTTTAGCAAGAATGTATTCAGAAATTTATGTGACGCAGATCGAGGTAGCCATTGGGTAAACTACGAGTCCTCTCTGCAAAAGTAGTCTGTCAAATTCTATCTGAGCATGGCTTTACACAAGTAAGGCAGCGAGGCAGCCATATTATCATGCAAAAGAAAATTGATGATTCCACAATTACAGTCCCAGTTCCTAACTATTCAGAGGTTAAGATTGGCACACTTCAATCGATCATTAGACAATCGGGACTACCCAGATCTTTATTTGAATAGTCGCAAGTAAGCGATCGCCCCATCACTATCACAATCCAATCCGCTAAATTACCCACATCTGTACAGCCGATCGCAGACATGACATATTTGGATTGTGATCGCAATATTTTGCCGCACAAGTCTGATTGAAAGAGAACCGATTTGCGATCGCAACTTATTCGAGAATTTATGATTTTTCTCGATGCAAAGCAAATATTTTTTTATACTATGGTTTCTCTAGAGAAAAATTGATGGAATCCTTGGAAAGGTCGAACTGTCTTGATCAGCCAATTTACTTACACTAAAGTATGACAAATTATTAACTCTTTAAGCTAATCTTAAGACTGTGTGATGTGAGAGTAGATGCTTGTTTTACGACAGGCAAATTTTTATTATTGTCAGTGAGTCATGAGCAAGCAAGAAAATAAGCCAAAAGATTCTAGCGATCGCATAGAAGCAACCGAAAATCTAAAACAAAAACCCTCTTTTCGACCTAAATTGCGGCATATCTTAGTGATGCTGTTCTTGGGTGTCGTGGTTAGTGGCGCAGCCGCAAGAACTTGGCAAATTAGTAGTAAACCAAGATCAATCGAGCCGATCGCTCAAGATCCCAACTCGCCAATCAAACTATTTGATAACAATGGTTACCCGATCTTAAATCCGCCGCCACCAGCGGATGCCGAAGTATGGGAATGCGATGTGACAGTTGTTGGTGGGTCATTGGGCGGAGTAGCTGCTGCTTATCACTCGATGAAAACTGGGGCAACAACTTGCTTAATAGAGCTTACGCCGATGCTAGGTGGACAGGTGAGTTCTCAGGGAGTTAGTGCGATCGATGAATCATTACTAATGCGCTATCGTCAAAAATTCCCCCTCAGTTGGACGCATTTTAAAAATATTATTGCTAGCCAGCCAGCTTTACCAGACAAATATTCTTACTTAAAGCCAGGGGGAGTGGTAGCGGATACCAATAGTTGCTGGGTTGGCAATCTTTGCTTTACACCATATTCGGGCGAACTCGCGGCTGAAGAGTTTTTGCGTGAGTCGCAGCGATCAGCGCCGAAAAGCCGATGGGGCACACAGATCGCTTTTAAAGGAGCAAGTTTTAATGAAAAAGGCGATCGCATTACGGCTATTCATGCTGTAGCTCGCACACCTCGCGATCCTAATTATTTACCGCAAGGTCGCTTATCTCGCGAACTCAAAAGTTGGTTTAACTGGAACTCTGACGAAACTTTTAACAAGAAGCCAATTCGTTTACAAGCTCCCGCAGGTAAGCAGATGATCGTGATTGACTCCACTGATACTGCGGAGCTAATTGCTTGGGCAAATCTTCCCCATCGTTTAGGTGCTGAAGGTTTTGCTACTACAGGTGAAGTTCATGCCGTTGCCGACAACCCAGAATGCACGCAAGCATTTACATTTCCCTTTGTTCTGAAAATTGCCGATGATGAAGGGCAATCGCTTAAAGAACTTCGTAAAGTGCAGCCAGGCTATTCCCGTGAAGAGCATCGTAAAGACTATGACTTGGGTAGATTCCCCATGTTTGAAGGCAACAGCGTATTCAACTATCGCCGTATTGTCAGCATGAAGCGGGATGACCCATTTAAGGCCATTCCTGCTAAAGGCGATATGACCGTCATTAACTGGAATCGAGGTAATGATTGGGGACTGATGAATCCACCTCTAATCTTGACTGACAAGCAAATTAGAGATTCTGGACAGCAACAGAACTGGCTAGGGGGATTGAATACCACAGCTCTTAAGGACGGTGAAAATCATGCCTTGCTATTTGCCGAATGGATCATGGATAAACATGCATCCACACAATTTCCTTTACGGCTAATGTCTGGACCTGATAGCCCGATGCCTACCGAGTCTGGATTAAGTATGTATCCATATATCCGCGAAGGTCGGCGTATTTTAGGACGCTCAGCATATGGTCAGTCAGAATTTCTGATGCGTGAGCAAGATATTCGGAATGATATGGAAGGTGGACGAAATTTTAATGCTACTTCGATTGGTTTGACTCACTATGCGATCGATATGCATGGCTGTCGATATCGTAATTGGGAACCATCGAAATCTCCAAGCTCAGCTCCTGCCAATGAGGATAAAGTCCGCCCAATTATTCTGCCATTCGAGAGTTTAATTCCTCAACGTATTGATAATTTGTTGATGGGGGGTAAGGCAATGGCGGTTAGTCATATTGTCAATGGCGCAACTCGCATTCATGTTGGAGAATGGTCAGCAGGAGCAGCTGCTGGAGCCACTGCTGCTTGGATTGTCTTACAAGATGATCAGTCGCTAACTCCGCAGGCAATTCTAGATCGCGGTAGGATTGGCGATCTGCAAGCGCTTCTGAAAGCGCAAGGCATGTTAGTGGAATGGTAACTCAGCATAACTAAAACCCCAAAACCTGTACCGTCCGCGTAGCGGACAGTACAGGTTTTGGAGTTTTATATTTAATTTTGTGTAGCTACTTATGCTTGCGATTTGCTGGAAACAGTCGCAAAAATTTGCTTAATCGTTAGCAGTACCAAACCAATAGCAATCACAGCAAAAATCATAGTTGCGCCAGTACCGACCGCTAACAATAAAGTACGAACTAATGTGGCAAGCCGATTAGCAAGAGTATTTGTCGTCTGTAAAGGTGCTAAAGCCAGCTTGTGCGCCATCATATTTGTAAATGAGTAAAGCCCAGTGGCGAGAGTAGCCGAAATTGCTACACCTGTAAGATTCTTAAAAGGTGAGGGAGCAGTTTCTGGTACAGATTTAGATGGGGATTCTTCAGTCATATCTGGCTTGCAAATTTTGTAACTAGATGAGAACAGGTAACGGCAATATTTGCCGTTACCTGTTCTTAATATGTATTGCGACTTGCGATCGCATAAAAATCACTTTGGCAGGTAAAAAACTTAATATCTTTGACCACAAAATGATTTAAGATATCCGCACTCAACACAAAAATGCTAGTCCCACTGGAAACAGTGGGCTTTTTTCTGTGTACTTTTATCATTGCACAAATGTTTGTGCGGTGCGACAACGAAATTTATATGACAACATCCAAAAAGACAAGAGGCAGCGCTTTGCGCTGCCTCTTGTCTTTTTGGATGTTAGTCGCATCAAGCATTATGGCTCTTGAGCGTAAGCAAATATTGCATATAACATTTACATAACTTCTATATATCTTTTTGATAACAAAACTATACTGAGAAGTGCTTTTAAATAATTAAAAAAGTGAATAATATCTATAACAAATACTTTCACAAGCTTTTTCAGTAAGAAACTATAGCAATTCTAAATGGTTGATGAGAGCGTGCTTCATAAAGGGGCCCGCTCTCATCAACCGTTTAATCTCACACCTCACTTAGAATTGCTGTATAAGCTTTAAGTATTGTCTATCTAATACTTTAAAGAATGAAATCATTATGTTCTGGACAGCAGATCGTATTTACTCTCAGGGAATTGAGCAAGCGCAACAAAGAATTTATGAATTCTTTTTAGAAATAGTGCGCCGTAAATCCCCAGATGAAGTATTAGCAGATTTCAAGAATTTATTCGTAAATTTTAGTGAGAGTCATAATCCCGAAATCACTGAAGCACTTGATCAAATTTTGACGGCATATAATGAAAAAGAGTTTTTTTATACGCTAAGACGTTGCTGTTACATTCTCATTAACAATTGGACAGTTAGTAATAATCGAATTAGCATTCAATCATTGATTGATATTTTTAGCCATCCCTCAATTCATAGAAAACCAAAATCTATTAAACTGAGAACGATTAGAATTTGGTTGCAAATGTTTGCCCAGAGTGAAGATTTTCAATCCCTACAAATATTTGCGCTGCATCTGGACGATCATAGTAAACAAGATCAAAAATGGGGCGATCGATTTGTCTCGTACTTGCTAGCCTATCAATATACTAACCCTGCAAGTCCCCGAGAACAGAGACAAGCTGCGAATTTATTAGCGCAAAAGCTGAAAAACAAGTTTAAGTTTGATTTGGCTATGTATACTGCGCGTGTTGGTAGCCACTCATCACTACAAAATCATCAAACAAACCCGACGAGCTTAAGCAATAACGTTATTAATCTTGTTACACTCATGCTCACGAAAAAGAGTGTGCTGAACTGTCAAAGATTAGCTATTAATTTTCTTGATAATACTAAGAATTCATCTTATCAAGAATTCAAAATTAGCTTGCTTAAATATCTTGATTTCTCTATTACTGATGCCGAAGTGTCTGAGACAGTCCAAACTAAACTACAAGATGGCTTGTTGGAGTTTAAATCAAATCATGATGATTATCCTGTTAATATATCCCTGATTTTAAAAACCACTAAGTATTTAATTAGTGAAGTTACAATTAGTGATCGCGACCAACCAACGGAGTTATTTAATATTTTACTCCACCATACAAATCCGATTAATTTAGTTGTATTACTGCTAAAGATTTTATTGCTTAGTGAATCTATTCGTCCTTATCTAGAACTAAGAGTAGCTTCGATAATTAAGTATTACAGTCAATATAGTGAATCTAAGTGTAAATCGGTGATTGCATTTATCGATATGCTTAATATAGCTTTAGCAATTTATGCTGGTGATACTCGCTACAACATTGTGAAAATGAATCCGTATGATCCATATGAACTGTCAAACCCATTAGAAAATGACACTCAATTAGATTCACGTATCTCTAATTTTGATACTAGAGAATATCGAATTTTTTCACAGGCTCGATCATAAAACCCAAAAGCATAAGACGGCGCGAATCGCCGCCTTATGCTTTTTAAAAAATACCTTGACGCATTCCTGAGGCAATAAATTCGCTTGCTCTTGCAGTGATCGCCATCTCAGTCAAAGTAGGACTTTGCCAACCTGACGATGCCCAGCAAGCTCCATCAGTGACAAAGAGATTGGGAGCTTCCCATACTTGATTATTGGCATTCACTACTGAGTTTGTCGGAGAAGTTCCCATTCTTGCGCCACCCACCTCGTGAATGTAATAACCTGGAGGAGATGAAAACGCCATATTCTCTTCCATGCGGCTCACAAAATCAGCAAAGATCGGAACATGGAACATATCGGTTAACTTCATATTCTTACCGCCAGCAAGCTTAATGATTTCATCAATCTGACGATGCATATGGTCTAGCATTAGATGTTCATTTTCTGACCAAGCACATTCGATATGGGGAACAGGAATTCCCCATGCATCAACTACTTCATTGCTTAATTGAATTTGATTATTATAACGAGGTAAAACTTCGCCATGGGCAATCAGAAAACCAATGGAACCCGAACCAACTTTACGGACAATACTTGGTAAATCAAAGCGCTGCACTCCACCCCAAATGCCATAACCACGCAAAAATTTCTCCTGTTGTGATTCTAAATTGCTAAAACAAGGAATAAAAAAGCTATCACATCCCGAAAGATCAAAGGTTTTTGGTTGTTTAATATTGGGCAAGAAAAAGAAGGTTGATGTGGATACATGATCCATCAGATAATGTCCTAGCATTCCTGAAGGGTTGGTTAATCCCGCAGGTTGAAATTGCTCGGTGGAATGTAAGAGAATCCGCACCGACTCAATCGTAGAAGCGCATAAGACAACGGTACGCGCATATACCTCATGGGTAGTTTTGCTGTTGCGATCGCGATATGCCACACCACGGGCTTTACGAGTGTCAGGGTCAAAAATTACATGACTGACCACAGCATCCGATCGCAAAGTCACATTGCCTGTTGCGATCGCGGCTTTAAGCGAAGAACCAAGACTGGAATACATCGGCCATGGTTGCTCTGGCGTAGGGCGGTGCAGAGCAAAGCCCCGTGATGGGATCAAGCAACGGTCAGACCATTGATTCTCAATGACTTGCTTCAGATGCAGTTCGGCGGGAGTAAGCGGTAACGTGGGTTGATAATCGCCATCCGGAAGTTGGGCTAAACCTTCTTGGCTGCCATACACCTGAAAAAATCTCTCCAATTTACTGTAGTAAGGTGCGAGATCGGCATGGGCGATCGGCCAGTCTTGTTCATGCCCATCGCGACTCGCCGCTTTAAATTCATAGTCCGATAGCCGCAGGGTGATGCCGCCCCAAGTTAAGCTTTTGCCACCCACCTGACGACCGCGAATCCAGAAAAAGGGTTGATCATCTGGTGTGGTATAAGGATTATCTTTTTCATCAATAAACAAGTCGGGGTTGGCTTTCCAATATCCAGGGTGCATTGATTGGTAGGACTGTCGCTTAGAAATTGCAAGATTGTAAAAGCGCTTTGCCATATCTCTGACTTGATGCCCTAGATCTGCCTTGGCATCGGGTGCGCGACCTGCCTCTAAGACAAGGACTTTGAGACCACGTTCGCTTAATTCCTTGGCGGCAACGCCGCCATTGGCTCCAGAACCAACCACGATCGCATCATAAATTTCTGAAGTGGGATGGGTACTCATCTTAATTCTTTGACAAACCTTAAGCTTTTAGATATTCGCTTGGCAACTACAGCAACTTAATATCTTGCCTGAAAATGCCCCCAGAATTTCAAAGGTTTCGCGAAGGACAATTTGCATGAGGGCTGCGGGGAGTTGTTTGCGATGTTTGATTTGTTGTTCTAGGCGATCGATGATGTTCATTAAGAGATCAGTAAATTCTCAAATGGATTGGTGTTATTCCATCGATAAATATTAAAATCTCGCCGATCGCTGGTCAAAATTCTCCCATGTCCTAGATGTTCGGCTAATACAACTAAAGAGGCATCGGCAAAGTCCATTGGTAGGTTGGCATAGCGTCTCATTAGTTCGACCATGCGAGTGATGTGATGCTTTTGGAAATCAAATACGGGAAATGTACCATTGGCAACTTCAGACAGGAAGGCAAATTGGACGGGTAATCCTGCGTCTCTTGCTAAGAGATAGCTCGTCTCTGTGATTACGGGATAGGTGGTAATCAGAGGTTCTTTTAGGGTGGATATGATCTGTATGGCGCGTTTATGGTCGCGATCGCAATTGTTGCCCAAGGCGATGAAAAATCCTGTGTCAGCGAGGATCATATTTTTCGTTCATGATTTCTTGAAAACGCTCTTCTGAATTAGTGGCTAGGTCTGGGTCGCCGCTAAAACAACCGATAAATGTGCTTTGTCTAAGTTGTGCAAGTGGATCGGGTTGTGATGCTTGAATTTGTTGATAATAGGTGTCGATCGCTTGGGTAAGGGTACGGTTTAGTAATGTGGCTGGGTCTTGATTTGTTTGTTGTTGGATGTATTCTAGTTTGTGGGCTTGTTCGTCTTCTAGATGAATGGTGATGTCCATAGTTGCTGTATTTGTGGTGACTAAATTCAAGTGTAGCGCATCATTCAAAGGCTTCACGGAGGACGGTTTGCATGAGCGATCGCCTGTAGGGGTTAAGCATTTGCGCGACAATTTTTAAATTCATCACAGAGATATCATTCTGCAAATGCGTGCGATTCGTTTCATGAGAATCACGGTAACCAGTCCGTAAATAATCATGAGAGCCAAGACACCTCAGTCTAGC
>JANNDZ010000432.1:0-1516 GCA_031378395.1 Pseudanabaena sp. OTE_75_metabat_487_sub | reverse complement strand
TGACCTCTGAACAAAGCTGATATCTTGGGCTGATCTATTCCCAACACTTCAGCAGCTTGATACTGATTTAAACCTTTGGCTTTAATCGCCTGACTCAATAGCCGCACCAATTGCGCTTTGAGTAGCATTTCCGCTGGATTCTCATAGCCTAAATCGGCGTAAACATTGCCACTGCTAGGAGTCACAGTGTTTTCTAAATCTTCAGTCAGATCGTGGTTAGTTTTCATAATTAGTTTGATGATGCTCTTGAGCAACTTTGAGCCTGTTCTCAATCAATTCGATATCTTGTTTGGGTGTCGCCATGCCGCTTTTAGACTACAAACTAATCACTATTATTGCATAAGGCTTTGGCTTGCTGTCCTTCCGGCTCTTTCTCTCCCTAATTATCAATTATTAATTAAACCAAATCCACCACTGCAATCCGAGTAGTCTGATCGATTGTCAGTCGATCGGCGATCGCCTATAATATGCTATGTAAGGCATATTAAGTTCAAATGATATGGAACATTGACTTTCATCCCGATTTTTATTCAGAGTTTATCGATCTTCCCAATGAAGTCAGGTTAGAACTTTTAGCTAAAGTCGCGCTGCTAGAAGTATTCGGCCCCAATCTCAAACGTCCTCATGTAGACACACTCAACGGCTCCACCCATGCAAACATGAAGGAGATCCGATTTAGAGCTGCTGATGGAGTTTGGCGGGTAGCCTTTGCCTTCGACCCTCGCCGCTGTGCCATCTTGCTGATTGCTGGGGATAAATCTGGTAGTAGTGAAAAACGATTTTATCGGCAATTAATTGAGATCGCAGACAGTAGATTCAATGACCATCTCACCAAGTTAACGGAGCAAGCAGCAGATGACAATTAGTTTTAGAACTGTGATGGAAAATCTGCCACCACAACAACGCGAAATAGTTGAAAAAAGAGCGGCTGAATTAATTGCCGAAGAAATGACACTCCAAGACTTACGAAAAGCCAGAGAGTTCACCCAGATTCGGATGGGCGAATTATTAAACATGCGTCAAGAAAATGTCTCGCGGCTCGAACGTCGGGCAGATCTGTTGGTTTCGACTTTACAAAGCTATGTTGCCGCGATGGGTGGAGAATTATCTTTAATCGTTGAATTCAAAGATCGACCACCTGTAAAGATTGCTGGATTATCATCAATTCTCGAACAAAACGAATGAATTGAAATATATTTGTAATTAGCTATCTTTGTAACCAATCTATAGTCATTAAACCTGGTACTTGTCCAAAATCTCTTTGATTGCAAGTTGCTAGCGTTGCGCCCAGAGAAAGCGCAATGGCGGCAATACGGAGATCTTTCTGCAAACGGTTTTTGCGAAGAGTCAAATGATTTTTGAGCAGTAGTCGATCTACCGATCCGATATCTATTTCTATTAGTTAACCTAAGAGGATGTTTGGAAAGTCCAATTGCTACGTTTCGAGTGGGTAAATCCCCCTAAATCCCCCTTAAAAAGGGGGACTTTAATCCGGTCCCCCCCTTTTTAAGGGGGG
>JANNDZ010000428.1:0-6694 GCA_031378395.1 Pseudanabaena sp. OTE_75_metabat_487_sub | reverse complement strand
CAAATCACGGTGATACCAGACGCGATCACCCAATTAGTAAATCTGACAGAGCTTTCTCTCTCTAAGAACCAAATCACGGTGATACCAGACGAGATCGCCCTAATCTGCAATATTGATCACCCTAATCTGCAATATTATTGCTGATCACCACATCTAAATTTATATCTCCTATTTCTGATCAGCTAAAATAGTTTCTATAAATCTTTTTTCAACGTTTCTTGAAATCATGACGCATGATAGTTCATTGGTACTGATTAATCGTGCTGCGTCCGATAATCGACAGACTTTAGATTTATCAAATAAGGGCTTGACTAGGATCCCAGAAGAGATCTTTAGCTTAACTAATCTGACTACTCTCTACCTTGAGTGCAACCAAATTACGCATATACCAAAAGAGATCTTTAACTTAACCAATCTGACTACACTCAACCTCTCATACAACCAAATTACGCAGATACCAGAGGAGATTACGAACTTAACCAATCTGACTACACTCAACCTCTCAGATAACCAAATTACGCAGATACCAGAGGCGATTACGAACTTAACCAATCTGACTACACTCAAACTCTCATACAACCAAATTACGCAGATACCAGAGGAGATCTCCAACTTAGCCAATCTGACACACCTTTTTCTCCATAGCAACCAAATTACACAGATACCAGAAGCGATTACAAATCTAACCAATCTAACAAGACTTTCTCTTTCTCGTAATCAAATTACGCAGATACCAGAAAAGATCGTGAACTTATTGAATCGAACTGAGATTGATCTCTCACATAATCCAATCTTAGAAATTATAGATGCGGTTATGCTTTTCCCAAACTTAGAAAATTTCTACTTAGATGGAGTACAGCTTTCTATACTAACAAAGCTCTATGCAGAAAAAAATCATCTTTCGATAGCACCAGAAATTCTTGCATTCAATGATAGTCAACAGACTTTTAATTATATACGCCAACTTCGACTAGAAAGCCATCCTCTGCTGGAAGCTAAACTCCTACTAGTTGGACAAGGTAGCGTTGGCAAAACTTCTCTAATGGAAAGGCTAATTCGTGGCAAATATGACAAAAATCAACCTCAAACTGACGGACTTAATGTCGAAACTTGGACTATAAAAATCAATAGCAATGATATCCGCCTCAATGTTTGGGACTTTGGTGGACAAGAAATTTATCATGCCACCCATCAGTTTTTCCTAACCAAACGGAGCCTCTATCTCCTCGTCTGTAACTGTCGCACCAACGAAGAAGAGAACCGCATTGAATATTGGTTAAAACTAATCGAAAGCTTTGGCGGCAAGTCCCCCGTGATTATTGTCGGCAATAAAAAAGACGAACAACCTCTCGACATCAACCGCAAGGCTCTCCGCGAAAAATATCCCAATATTCAAGCTATTATCGAAACTTCCTGCCAAGATAATATAGGCATCGAAGAACTTCGCACCGCCATCCTTGATCAAGTTGGCAACCTCAAAGAGGTCTATGATCTCCTACCTCTTTCATGGTTTGGAGTCAAACAAAAACTCGAATCCATGTCAGAAGACTTTATTACCTACGGTCTCTATATTGGTATCTGCCACGAAAATAAAATTCCTGAGGAACAAAACCAAGAACAACTCATTGATCTTCTTCATCACCTCGGCTCAGTTCTTAACTACCGCGATCATCCTATTCTCAAAGATACTAACGTTCTCAAACCCAATTGGGTAACTGAAGGTATTTATACTTTGCTCAGCGATGAAGCCCTCAAAACCGAAACTAAAGGTATTTTTACCCATAAAGATCTTAGCCGCATTCTCGATCCAGCACGTTATCCTATTAAACGTCATAGCTACTTGATCGAGATAATGAAAGAGTTTGAGCTTTGCTTTGCCTTAGACTGCAACCCGCCACAATTCCTGATTACTGGGCTACTACCTAAAGATGAACCTGAAGACACAGAGCTAGAAGGTGAAATCCTTGAATTTCAATACCATTATAAAGTTCTTTCAGAAAGCATTATCTCCCGATTCATCGTCATCATTCACGACAGAATCCATAACCAAATTTACTGGCGTAGTGGCGTAATGCTAGAAGATAAAGAAAATGGCGAAACTTTAAATATTGCCCGTATAAAAGCCGACCCTGAAGACAAAAAAATCTTTATCACTATTAGTGGCAGAGAGAAAACCCGTCGCTCTTTCCTAAAAACAATCCGTGACACCTTCAAAAAAATTCATAAATCTTTCGCTAACCCTGAAATTACCGAATGTGTTCCTGTACCTAATCATCCTGATATTAAACCATTAGACTATCAAGAGCTTTTGATATTGGAAGACATGGGCGAACTCACGGTAACTATTCCACAATTAAGGAAAAAGCTTGATTTGCGGCAATTATTAGATGGATACGAATCTAAGGAAGAAAGGCAAAAACAGATTTATATAAATAATCAAGTTAATAATTACTACCAATATGGAACAGGTAATAATTTTGCAGGTGATGAGGTAGAAGGCGATAAAATAGGTGAATAGTTTGACAGATCAAAACTTACAGTGCAAGCATTGAAAGCCTTGACTTTTTTTGTGCATCAATTAATCCACCCTGCTTTTTAGAAAAAGTCGAGAATCTGGTTATTAATAGACTTCTTCATATATCTTGAGTTAAAGCCAATGTTCACCCTAACTAAACTCAATCTATTCGATATCATCGCTCTTAAAAGCAACTTACCCGATCTCTACCTCCTAGCAGGACAAGTCGGAACCATCGTCGAAATCCTTGCACCTGAAATCTACGAAGTCGAATTCAGCGATGATGACGGACAAACTTACGCCACACAAGCCCTCCCAGCTAATCAACTCCTAAAACTCCATTACAAACCTATGCCAAACTCAATATCAAACAACATCCATCAATACGGCTCAGGCAACAATATCGCAGGGGATAAAGTCCTCGGGGACAAAGTAATGCGCGATAAAATTGGCACACAAATTAACGGCAACCCCAACATCGGAAACCTTGCTAACGAAGTCAAAGACAACGCCCGTCAACAAGCCTCAAACTTAACCCAAACCAGCGGCGCAAGCATAGCAGAACTCCTCCAAATCATCAGCAACCTGCGCCAAACCGCCGCCCAATTTCCACAGGAAATCCGCGAAGATGTCACCATCGACATCGATGACGTAGAAGTCGAAATTCAAAAACCAGAACCAGAACGCAACTTACCCAAACTCAAAAAACGCCTACTAGCCATGCTTGCCGCCGTTACCTTTGTCGCCACCCCGATCGCAGGCATGACCGACTTCGCCAACAACGTCATGGACATAGGCAATAAATTAGGCATAGGACTAGTATTGAAATAAAAGATGAGAGGCACTTTGTAAAAAACCTAAAGAAGCAGAGATTGAGATCCCCGACTTTTTTTGTGCCTGACCAAATCAACCTGCGATCGCAAAGAAAAAGTCGGGGATCTGAGCATATACAGGTTGATTTTCTGCAATAGCTCAAGGTTTTCGAGCTTTACCAAAAAAAAGAAAGGTGCGATCGCACCTTTCTTTTTTATGATGGTAGTCATGCCAAGATTTCAAAGCCGACTTTTTAATTGGATCGATACATCCTTACCCGCCCAACTCGGACGCAGCGTAAGGCGATCGCTCGATCAAAAAATTCGCCAACTCTCAGGACTACCCATCCAAGAATTGCCGCGTTTGCTAGCCTATCAAGTAGCCAAAGCAGCGCTATATCCCGTATATCTCCTCACCTCGACCACCAAACGCATTTTCCCCACCCTCGATCGCAGCAAAATTGATCCCAAAGAAAAACTGCGATCGCAACCAGAAACAACAGGGCTATTACCAAAATCTACAAGCCAAAAACTAGATCAAACAATAGATCAAAAAGTAGAGCCAATTAATGACCTACCCAAACCAGAAATCCCATTATTTTTTCGTCCATTAGCCAAATTTTTGGACTGGATCGATCGCACCAAAACCCAACTAGATCGCAAAATATCTGCGATCGTTAAACGTCCGTCCGAAAACCTCTCAACCACCGAGACCTCAGAACTAGAACCAAAGCTAATCGCCAATCGTCTATTTGCCGAAATCTGGCGGCAACAGATAGACCAAGCCCAAGCAGAACAAAACTCATTAAAAGAAAATAACGGACTATCCGAAAATGTCGCTCTAGGCAAAAACAAAAGACTAGAGCAATTACGCCGCTTGATCGAAGCTGCGATCGTCTACTTCTTTGGCAATCAAACTCAGCCTCAAGATCAAAGCTTAGAAAGTAATCCAGAAGTTGCAGACATATTCGGTACAGAATCCCCAGATGCAGAAGCATTACCAGATAGCCCAAAGCTAAGACGGCGAAGAGTCACGGCAGTAAAATCTGGAAAGCTCAAAGAAAATGCACCACTAGCCGAAAGTAACAATCTAGATCGACTGCGAGATCTCATTGCCGCCGCAATTGATTATTTCATTGGCAAGCGCTCGCTAGATGGCAATCCAGATATAAATCCAGACGGTATCAGCGGAACTCAGCCTGACTTCCTGAAAGCAAAAACAAATGATACCCTTCAGCCCAGAGAGAATAGTTATCCCAGTAACGCTTCAAATCTTGAGTCAGAATTTGATGATGCTCTCAAACTCGACAATCAACTTGAACGCCTACAGAAGTTAATCGAAGATGCGATCGCCTATTTCTTTAGTAAACAGCGATCGCAACCAACTCTAGATGAAACATCAGACATCATGGCTAGCGCTGAGGCTTGGTATTTATTTGGCGATGACAACGGGCCCTGGCCGCTTCCATTGGAATATGAATCCATCGCATTCAGCAAATCACCAGATCGGACAGCAATCCATTCATCCAGTGAGTTACAAAATTTTGAAACCACCACCACCCAAATCTCCCAAGATCAACTTGAAGGTAGCCTAGTTTTTGAAGAAGAATTACAGATGTATCAATCGCAAAGTTCTCAATACGAGAGCGATCGCCCTTTACGTGCATGGATTGAAGCAAAAGCAACGCTTTGGGGCTACTCAAATAATCCTGTGATGAGATTGCTCATTTGGATTGATGCGATCGTTGCTAAGATTGAGAACCTGATTGTTAAGCTATGGAAAGGATTAATCAGTTTTCCAAAACACTTAATTAAGTTTATACGTTACGGGAAAAAAAGATAGAAGATGATAAATCTGTTGCTAGAGAGGCAGGGCAACCACGGGGGGATTGCCCCTAACTATAATTTGGTGGTTTGTAGGGGCTGTGGATGGTGCGTGCCAGCCCTCAACTTCTGCTATCACAGGAATTGAACATCAGTTTCTAAAGCACAGCGGCGCATAATTTTTGCCAATGCTTCCAAATGATCACCATTGCCATCGTGTCGAGGCGACAATATTGATATAGCAATTCTTCCCATTGCGATCGCATTGCTTGATTATCAATCCCCAGATTACGATTTTCGCCAAACATTAAGTCTTGATAAGCAAGCATCGCGCCAGCACCCTCATTCACAACTTGAATGCGATCGCCTATTTGCAATTGCGGTAACACATCATAGGGACTGAGGATTTCGCCATCTACTTCTCGATAGTATTGCTGAAAATCGGGAATTTCATGGAGATAGGGATTCGTTTTCCAGATTGCAGGCAACACACATTTGAGAGAAGTCCGCCCCTTCATTAATGGATGGAAATAATGCTTAAGGGTGAGAGCATTCATATCGACTAAATTGGATTTGCCCTTAGTTCCTAATTTGGCAGTATTAGCAAGCCACATTTGTAACTGAGGATTGTGATATTCATAGGTTTGCATTTGATAGTAGATATCTCGCAACACACTATTCTCATGGGTTGCCCATGTCAAAATAGTACCGCGATCGCCAAGGGCTTCCATCAACGACTCAGCGAACTGGAAATTTGGAAAAGTATTTTCTAAATCAAGCCACTCAGTTTGGACAGGGAGCGCATCTGGCTCTGCGATCGTGTGGCAACTCCACTGAAAAGCTACCTGCTCATAGGTTTGCATCCCTGCGCGATAGGGGATTACCATGCGTGAGGTTTCAAAATCAATAAAATGAATCGGATATTCAACCTGTTTGATGATGTTCGGGAGTTGCTCAGAAATCCATTCTTTATGCTTTTGGGTATATTCAATCTGAATCAATTGACGATAGCTATAAGTATAGTCATCGAGTGCTTCTAAGGGAACGTCAAACATACTTGCCTTCCCTTCCAAAACCAACTGATTGACTAGAGGAGCCTCGTTACCTCCAATTCTACCCATTTGATAGAGTTCTAAGACATGATTTTCGACATCAGCAAGATCGCCCCAACATTGCTTAAACCCATCGCGATCATCGCGATCGCTAGCCCGATATTCGCAGCTTTTACAGCTCTTACTAATCGGCGCAAAGATTTCAGGAGAGCGCTCGATCAAATAGTTTAGATATTTTTGAGCAGAAGTGAAATTAAGAGGCAAATGAAATGTTGAAGCGAATCTATTGCGTCATCGTTGCGCTAGCGGCTGCATGTGTCGTCAGCGCGTTCGCGCAAAACAATGTGATCGGTCCCGACGGCGCACGCCATCTACTTGGGCGCACCGGTTTCGCGGCATCGAGCAGTGATATCCGCACCTTCGCCACGCTCACGCGTGCAGAGGCGGCGGATCGGCTGATTAAAGCGGCAACGACAGAGGCCGCCACGCCA
>JANNDZ010000420.1:0-1850 GCA_031378395.1 Pseudanabaena sp. OTE_75_metabat_487_sub | reverse complement strand
CCTTCAGCTATATCGTAATCATTAATGCCTATTTGATTAGCTTGGTATATATCAAATCTAAACGAACAATTACTAGGTTTAGCAAGGGAAGGAATCGCCATGAAAGCCAGGGTAATTGCATTAATATCAACACTTATTTTATAGAAAATATATAAATCTATATAAAAGTTCTTGTGCCACTCAAAATAAACCCTGAAAGCAAGGCTGACAAATTATTTGGCTTTATTGTTAAACTGCTTTATGCTCGTGCTTCCATCTCACTGGCTGCTAGGATTTCCATTAAGAAATTGTTATCCATACCAGCTAAGTATCGCTTCATCTTCAAGCTACGCTTAGATGGCTCCTTCTTTAGCAAGTTTAAACTCAATCGGCGTAGCGTTCCAAAATTCTGAGCACCATGCCCTTTGCGAATACGACTAGCATCTTCATGAAAAACAACATCTAATACCCAATGACAACTATTTTCGATGCTCCAATGGGAGCGTATTATATGGCAATCTCTTTCAGCATCTGGCTCTAGACTGCTGATATAAAATCTTACTGCTGTTGTCGTTTTGTTCCACAGAACTCTTGTTGATTTAACCATAATAACCGTGCTAAGACCATGCCAAATTGCTTGTCGATGTAGTGGAGGTAATTGGTTCACTGATACACTCCAAACTTGACGAGCTTCTGAACGATAATGTCCACTGTCAAATGCTTCATAATAACTGTATTTAATACCTTGCCAGTCCTGTTTTTCAGCCTCCTTAAACCATTGTTCTACTTGCTTAGATAATTTGCCTTGATTTCCTTTGAGAGCCAAGTTGTAGTTTCCCTTAGCTGCAATGATTTGTTGAGCAATAGCAAACTGAGTACCCATAGCATCTAGAGTTACTACCGCCCCCTTTAAATCCAGTAATTTCAATAGCAGTGGTACTGCCTTGATTTCATTTGATTTGCTATCAACTTTTTCCTGAGCCAGCGAGAAACCATATTCACTACTCCAAGCACTAACGCTGTGTAAAGACTTAAGCTTTTCTTTACGATCATAAGAGCCATTATGCTCTTTTCCATCGATATGAATTAGCTTAATGTCTAATTTTTCTGTAATGGTTTTTATCCAGCTTAAAAAGCAATCCTCCAATTCTTTAGGGTCGAGCATAGCTAAGACACGACCAAAAGTATCATGGGAAGGAATACCACCAGGTAAGTCAAGAAAGGTTTCCAGCCACGATAGTTTAGCGTTGCCATATGCTTCAATTGCAACAGATCCATCTGCACCAGAAATAACAGCTAGAATGGAAATTGTGATAATTGATAGAAGAGGATAAGTACTGCGAGAAATTTCACGAGGGTCTGTGATACCCTGAAAGTGTCTGAGGACACTTTTCTCAAGAATCTTAGCCTCCCGAATTTGCTGAGGAGGAATAACAGCGGGGGCAAAACCTTGTGACATATTTACTCACCATGGAAAGAGATTAAATCTATTTCTCAATTGTATCCAAAGATTTGTCAAGTACATATGATACAAAAATCAGATAAATCTCTTTGAGTTTATTCACCTTTTGTCTGTTAAACAAGTATTGAAACTCATGCAATTACCCTGAAAAAAATAAAGTTGCTTTAATGCATTTCTGTTTTGAGGACTACACTATTGAACTAGCTAATGCTTTAGTTGAATTAGTAGACTTGACATTGATTCAACCAGAAAAAGTCGCTAATTTCTGTCGAGATTCCCTCAATGATCAGGTGAAGGTTATTAGTTTTAAAAAGCCTCGGGTGCGCGATCTTCGTAATTTTCAGGCGATGTTTGCCATGCAGGAAATTATAAAACAATTACAACCTGATGTTTTACATGTGCAAGAAAC
>JANNDZ010000408.1:0-14022 GCA_031378395.1 Pseudanabaena sp. OTE_75_metabat_487_sub | reverse complement strand
TGTAAGGTTTCGCCCCTGCGGGGCGAAACCTTACAACTTTGGGTAATTTATTTTGTACAAGTACTTACGCTTCTCTAAACTCCACTAAGTTAATTGTAATGTCTGCAAAAGATAAGTATCATAGTCTTGTTAGAACTGCCCTTGAAAACGAAGGGTGGAATATTACGCATGATCCTTATCATATTGATTTAGGCTTCGTTGATTTTTTCATCGATTTAGGCGCAGAAAGGTTAATTGCAGCAAGCAAAGATGGTGAGAAAATTGCTATTGAGATCAAAACTTTTCTAGCAGCTTCAACTATCTCTGAATTTCATACTGCAATTGGACAATTTATTAACTACCGTATTGCTCTAGAAGAAGAGGATGCAGATAGATTGCTTTATTTAGCAGTTCCATTCGATATTTACAAGCATTTTTTTAAGTATCCATTTATTCAAACCGTGATTCGCCGTAATCAAATTCCATTATTAGTATACGACATAGAAAAGCAGGAGATCTTCAAATGGATAAGTTAAACTTGTATCGTCAATTCATTCAGGAATCATTGATAGAAAGAGCAAGGCTGAGATCTCCAAGTGATCCAGTCAAAAGCCAAACAGCCTTTGATCGAGAAGGAGATCATTACCAACTTGTGAATTTAGGATGGAAAAATAGCAGTACTCGAATCTACGGTTGTGTAATCCATGTGGATATCATCGATGGGAAGATTTGGGTACAGCACGATGGTACTGAAGATGCGATCGCAGATCAGTTAGTAGCAAGAGGAGTACCAAAGCAAGACATTGTAATTGCCTACCATGCACCTTATGTGCGGCAGTATACAGAGTTTGCCTTAGGCTAATATGGGACTACATCATAATATTCATCATATTTATCCAATGAAACATGATTTTCTTGATTCAATCGCGAACAACCCTTTTTACAAGCTAATTCAGCAAAAATATATAGGTAAGGTCGCACGGCGAAGTGGTGTTAGCTACATGAACCACATTCAAGAAGGTGCTTTTATTCTTCAGTTGATTTACGGCAACAACGAAGATTTGATGGAAGCATTTTGTCTCCACCCAATTTTCCAAAATGACAAATCACTATCCCAATTGCTTTCTGATGAATCATCTGAACTTTCCCCTATCTCGCCTCACGCCATAATTCTAGGAATGGAGTATCGGCGCGTTACAAGTAATTATAAGATCAAGAATAAAATCAAAAGCTTCGACTCCATCGAAATCGGACCACTCGACAAAGTTCATAAAATGTTAGTAGCCGACAAAATTCAAAACAAAAAAGATTTTATGAAATATATGTATTTGAAGCATGATCGACCTTCTTATCAAAAGGCTTCAGAGCATGGACTTCAATATTTTGACAGTTGGCTTAACCGTCTGTCTGTCAGCCAAGAAATGTATACAGAAATAGTGGAGCAAGTGGAGCGAAATAATCAGTAGATCTGGATGATATTATGGAGCTTGAATAATACAAGGGCGGCTAGGACTGCCGTTATTATCAACCTTACTACTTTCTAGTTTGAGCTTGCCATGCAAATAATTAAACGAACGACGCTGCTTTATCAGGCTGGCAGCTCAGCTAAGGTCTACGAAATCGATCTTTGTCAGGTTGGTGATAATCGCTATGTGGTCAACTCGCGGTACGGGAAACAAGGGGCTGTCCTCAAAGAGAATTCCGAGACAGTTACAGCAGTGTCCCTAGAGCAAGCGCAGAAATTGCGCGATCGCTTAGTCAATGCAAAAGTTAGTAAAGGCTACCGTGAAGCTACTGGGGAAGCGGCGGCGATTTCTACACCGATCGCAAGTTCACCACCGCCACCTATAGAAATTCCCATTGATAGCGATGCCAGAATTCAAGCGATTTTTAATCGTTTGGTAGCGATCTTAAATTTGGGTGTGCCGACGGGCGTTGCTACTCGGCAGGTATCTAGTCGAGCCTCTAGCAGAAGATCCAGCAGAGTATCTAGACGTAGTAGTACAACTAGTGCAGCCGAAGAGAATCGCCAGCATCCCTTAGATCGATTGATTTGGCGGGTGGGAGAGCTAAAGATTACCGCCGCAGCGCCTTTGTTGTTACGGATGCTCAACACTTCTCGCAATCCAATTAGGAACTATGTGATCGCTTGGTCATTAGGATGGTGTGGCGATCGCAGCGTCATTCCCACATTAGAAGAGCTATATCAAAATATTGCTACACCAGACTCAGTAAAACGTATTGCCTTTGAAGCTATTTTTAAACTGGCTGATAGTGCTAAACAAGCAGAAATGCGATCGCAATTAATCGCGCAATTACCGATTGCATTGCAAGATCCAGTTCGCCATGGTACTCCTGAGCAATTTGTGGAAGCTTTTCAGACTCTTCTCAATAGCGACGATCGCTACCGTTTTATGGCGATCGAACTGCTTTATCAAATCGATAGTGAGAAGATTCGCCCAGCAATCTTAGAGTTGATAAGATCGGTTCCCCTAAAGTTTAACTACTTCCAAAGAGTCAGACATGTTTTTAAAATTGCCGAATATCGCCAAGATGCGGAAGCCTTTGCAATTCTGGCTCGAAGATTTGATACAGAGGATCCTGCTCCTCAAATCAGATCTTATCGAGATCCAAGAACTCGCGAAATAACGATATTCATCGAAGAAGATGGAGTCACGAAAGAATTCCCTCTTCGAGAACATCCAGAATACGAAGCAGTTCTGACAAGTCAGGTTTATACTGACAAAACGCGCAGCTACTTAAGGCGGCGAGTATGGCGATCGCTTCGCAAATTTGGCGAATTGCATGATCCAAACTACATCAAATTTGCCGTAAGTATTCTCTTACAGTATTCAGATGCTGATGCTGAGGAAGTGCGAGAATCCGTTTACTACAAATACGATCGCAATTGGAGACAGTATGAATCAGCAAGAATTGAATGGGATATCTATGCAAAATATCTCACCTTCAATCATATTCTCTACGAGCATAGCCCTCGTTATGTGCTGAAGCCAAACGCCAGAGCATGGCGATGTGTGCCACCGTACAAGCCTGAAAGTCCTGAGCCAAAAGTCAGAGAAGAAGCATTTCCTCAGCTTTGGCAACAACATCCCACAGCGTTATTACAACTTCTATTGGAAAGTGCTGCCCGACCCGTACATCATTTTGCAGTTAAGGCGATGCGATCATGTCAACAGTTTTGTGCAGAGCTATCCCTAGAGAATCTGATTAAAATTTTAGACCGCCCTTATGAAGTCACTGCACAATTAGGATTTGAGCTAGCAGGGGCACGCTATCAATCTGAGCAGCCAGATGGGAACTTGATTTTAGCGGTGGCTAATTGTGCCTTTGCACCTGCGCGAACTGAGGCATATCGATGGATTAATGAGCAACGCGATCGCTTTTTGACCGAAGATAGTCAACTAATTGCGGGGTTAGTCCTGAGCAAACAAGCGGAGACGAGGACTTTTGCGCGGCAGTTACTTAGTACGGCAATTGTCAGTGATGTCATAGCGCGATCGCTAATTGGACAGATTATTGCCCTGATGTTGACTCTACAATCTGATCAAGCAGAACAGGCTAAACAAGGAGCGGAAACTCTATTACTTAGCTTCAGTATACAATTGCGATCGCTAGGCTTAGAAATCATTCTCGATCTCCTGCGTCATCCTTTGCCAGAGTTACAAACTTTGGGAGCGCAGGTTCTGGTGAACCATGAGGTAAATGCGCTGGATTTACCATCAGGCTTGATCGAAGCTCTATTAGAATCTCCCTATGACAATGTGCGAGTTTTGGGTGTGAGGCTTTTTGGGCAATTGCCCGATCTCATTTTGTTAGAACGCACGGCTTTAATTTTGGCGATCGCAAATCATGCGATCGCAGATATGCGTGAGGCGATTCGTCCGATCATTCGTCGTTTAGCTAGTGATAATCGTGAATTTAGCCAGACTCTTGCAAGGCAACTGCTCCAAGTCTTGCTTGCACCTGAAACCCATGAAGGTGTGCATAAGTTTCTCTGTCAATTACTGCAAACTGATTTATCTGAATGGATGTCTGTTGCTACCCAAGAGACGACTAAGCGGCTTCTCCAAACTAAATTTACTGCTGCTCAAGAAGTTGCGGGATGCATTCTTTCAGCCAATGCATCAATTTGGGCGAATAGTTTTACGACAGCAGAGATCGCCCAGTTTGGGAACCATGAAGTCCAAGCAGTGCGAACTGCCTCCTATGCAATGTGTGAACAAATGCTCCCACGTCTGCACCGTCAGCCAGACGAGTTACTCACAGCATTACCATTTCTAGAATCACGCTGGGATGATGCCAGACTATTTGGATTTCGCCTCTTTGGAGAATTGCTCCAACCTGAAGACTTCACGCCTGCGGTGATTATCAGTGTCTGCGCCAGCATTCGGGCTGATGTCCGCAGATTTGGACGCGATTTAGTCAGTCGCTGTTTTCAAGAAACTGATGGACAAGAATATCTAGTTAAATTTAGCGAACATCCTTCTACGGATATGCAGCTATTTGCCACCAACTATCTGGAAACCTATGCCACCAATAATCCCAGTCGTTTACAAGAGCTAATTCCCTATTTCACAAGAGTCTTAGCTCAAGTAAATCGCGGTCGGGTTACGAAGCAACGAGTGTTTGCTTTCCTCAATCAAGAAGCAATTAAAAGCGAATCTGCCGCTAGCATTGTCGCCCAAATTTTCACAAGACAGTCCGCTGCGATCGCGATCGGTGATAAAGCCAAAGCCCTAGAATCTCTCTTAAAAATCCATCTCACCTATCCTCAAATCCCTCTTCCCATCAAGCTACTCGCTACCCCCACGAAATCATAAAGGAATGAAGACCGACACCTTATTTTATCAATTATTCCAATCCTTTCACACCCTACTATTCGAGCTAATCGATCACCCCATAGCAGAAGCAGAAGGATACAAATTTAGCTCGGTCGAGATCAAAGAAAAAGCATTTCGGTTTGACGGCATCTTCATGCCTGAAACCAACGACAAACCAATATTTCTAGCAGAAGTCCAATTTCAGCCCAAAGAAGACTTCTATTCCGAATTTCTTGCCGAAATATTCCTGTATCTTAATCAATATCGCCCCGCCCAAGACTGGCAAGCCGTAGCCATCTTCGCCAAACACAACAGCGAACCAACACCCGACAAATTCTGCCAAGAACTAATTGCCTCAGGAAGGATCACCCGCATATATCTAGAAGACCTACGGGAAGAAACAAACTCCCTTGGCATAGCCATCATTCATCTAATTTTAGCCACAGAAAAAAAAGCACCAACCATGGCAAGAAAGCTAGCCAAAAAAGTTGAGCAAGAAACAAACACTGAACTGAGAGATAACGTAGTAGAATTCATAGAGGCAGTGTTGGTATACAAATTCCCAAAACTAAGTCGTCAAGAGGTTGAATCAATGTTTACACATAGCGATTTAAAAAAAACCCGCGTCTACCAAGAGGCTATGCAGGAAGGTAAACAAGAGGGCTTGCAAATTGGTAAACAAGAGGGTTTACAAAGACAGGCTGCGATGTTGGTACGGATGCTAACCCGCAAATTTGGCAAAATATCTCCAAGCATAAAATCTAAGATTGCTAAACTATCTGTCGCGCAGCTAGAAGATTTAGCCGAAGTAATCTTTGACTTACAAACAACTGCTGATTTAAGCGCTTGGATAAAAGAACATTTGGCGCGTTGAACAAGAGCAACGAAAGGGTATTACACAATTGCATTAGCGATGCGATCACAATGCATTCGCAAAGCGAGGATATGTTCGCATGGCCCCTTGAATAGCTTGTTTTGCTGATGCCAGTTGCAAGTACATTCAGCGTGAACAATGAGTAGATCGCGATCGAGTGTGACCACAGGCAGAAAAGTTTGATTTTTGTGGCGCACTTCTCCTTGCAAGGTTTGAGTTCCCGAAGTATCAATATTGTCATTGGTAATCCGCACGGCATTTTGATCTAAAAATCGACTCGCTTGGGCTTCGCGATCGCTAGCAAAACGCAGCTTATCCATCGGCAAAGGTACATTGGACAGTTCGCGCACGCGATAGACCTGCTTATTTAAGTCATAAATCGCTCTACCCGCCTGAGTATAGGCACTGAGCGCACCAAAAACCACCGAGCGATCCAGTCTGAGTCTTGCTGCCAGAGCGTCAGGGGATTCTACCCAATTTTGCTTGAGGGACTCAAAAATCTGGCGTTTGGTGCGGTCATCAACATTTGCCCTAGGCGCAAGTAAATCAAAATTACTCGCCTTTGCCCAGTCATTCGCCGTCCAGCCCGATAACCCCAATGTGAAGGACATATCTTCAAGATCGGCGACATAAAAAGAAGGCATTCCATTGCCAAGTAAATGCACGGTGAATTTACGTGCAACGGGAATCAGTCGCTCCAAAATCAAGAGACGACGACGACCCCAAACGCGGATCGTGTGATCGCTATTGCCTTCATAAATCGAACGGGAGCAGACAATTTCTGTTCCCCAAGGCTCAAATACAATCCTTATAGGTTCGTTAGGCTTGAGGATATAGCGCATACTGCGCGGTCCCTGCTTTTCTTTGCGACGACGCAAAACAAAACAGATGTTATAAATATCAGTGGGGTGAAGGTCAAAGCGAATTGCGGGAAGAGACATCGCCGAGCTAACCTGCAAAAAGCCGCGCACCCATGTATCTGGAAGATCGATTTTGACTTCTTTATAGTCAGATTCTCCTGTTGTCTGCACTTCAAATCCTGAAGGATCAACTTCCAACGAAGTCCGTTTATAGCTGCGAATCTTTTGGAACTCGTCGTAGAGTGCGGCGGAGTAGTCGATGTTGGTAGTGCCGCAGGCAAATTCATCAACGTTCTTAAATACTTCATAGCTGGCTCCCAGACGACCATAGCTAGATTCATCTTGGCTAAAGCACTCAAAGAAAACTTCATCTGGATGAACGGTAATTACGGGGTCAAGCACAAACCAATAATCTCGATCTTTTTGATAGAGATAATCAAAATATCTCGCGGTAGCTCGATAAAATCCAGACATCCGTTCCGAACTGCGCCGATTGAGATTGGTGAGATCGGCTTGCAGAGCTTTGATCTTATCTGTGACTTCTTGGCGTTGGGCGGCGACAAGTTGCCAGTCAATCTCATTGCGTTGGGCTGCCCAAGTTTTGTAAGCTTCTTTATCCTTTGGCTTAAAGCGCAGGTCAGAAACCACAACATCATGCAAGGCGCTAATCGCTTCTCGAAAGGCAATATTCTGGCGCAGTTCACCTCTAAAGTAAGTGGGCTGTCTTGTCACGTCAGGCGAGAAAGACATCGCTGTGCGATCGCCTTGCCCAGTCACTGCCGAACTGCTTTTGTAGCTGTAGTTAAATTCCATACAAACTCCGACTCTTAATCAAGAATAAACCAATCGCTGCATTTTTGCGCTATTACTGTGAGTCGTTAGTTTTATGCGATCGCATCCACAATCTATATCCTAAAGTTTTTACTGAAAGTGATCAATCAGGCAAATGCAGAAATAATTATGGAAACAAACCCAGACGAATCCATAGGTTTCGAGCAGCTACTTGAGCAGCACTATTCATCTTTAAA
Source organism: Pseudanabaena sp. OTE_75_metabat_487_sub (assembly GCA_031378395.1). Classification (GTDB taxonomy): domain Bacteria; phylum Cyanobacteriota; class Cyanobacteriia; order Pseudanabaenales; family Pseudanabaenaceae; genus Pseudanabaena. The sequence continues at coordinate 6,440 of JANNDZ010000408.1, read as the reverse complement.
TTTTCCACAGTAACCTTTCCAACCGCAGTAATCCCCATAACCATCCCAGCTTGCGTATCAATCTGAAAATGTTCGCTCCACAAATTTTGTCTTGGGTGAAAAAATTGAACTTCATTATTTGAATCAGAATCAGTCCCGCTGACACAAGTTCCTTTACGAAGATTACAAGCTCTACAGGCAAGAGCCAGATTTGATTCTTCATTTGCACCTTGTCGAAACAGAGGAACGATATGCTCAACCTCAAATGGAAAATTAAAAACTAATTCTGGAGCATGGCAATATTCACAACGATGGTTAGCGCGTTCTGCGATCGCACTGTAATACGGATTCATTGATTTAATACTGCATCAAAGCGTTTGTGCGTGCAGTAGCCGCCCGTAGTTCAGCATCAACTAAAGCATCTAGCTCTGCTTGTTGATTTAGTAGCAATGTTTCTCCGCGATCGCGGGCTACTCGCCATAAATCCATCAACTCCGACAGGCGCTTTTGCTGATCCACATTGAAAAATAGGTCAGGATTAAAGCTTTGGATAACAAGCAACGCACCAAATCCTGATTCATCTAACTGAGCCGTTAAACCATCTAGAGCTTGTCCCGCAGTTTTACCAACACATTGCTTTTCACCAGCGATCGCCCGATAAGATTTTTCGCCGCTAACACCAGATATTGGCAAGATTGATACTGTAGTCATTTTCCTAACCCTAAGATCTCTTACTGTCTCACATTATAGCTTTAAGCGATCTAGCGATCTCAATTACTGTGAGTTTTATGCGATCGCTTCATAATTATTTGTCTTTGAGATCGCCTAAAACTTTTCTGGATTCGACAGCAACGCCAATCATTTTTACCTATCTAATTTCGACTAAAAACAGAATAAAGAAATAGCCATACTTCTAGTTCAAAGTTTAACAAATGAGAGTAGCATCATTAGGCTTAAGACTAGTGAGATAACTGCAAATATCTTTTTCAAATAAGCTTCGGGCAAATGATGTGAGCAACGAGCGCCATAAGGAGCAGTGATAGAGATGGCAATCGATATTGCCAAAAATGCAGGTAGGTAAATGAATCCAATAGTGTAAGGAACGCTCAATGTCTTAGTCCAGCCGCTAATTATGTAGCCTATCGTTCCTGAAATAGCGATCGGAAGTCCAATTGCGGCTGAAGTTCCAATTGCTTTTTTCATGACGATATTCTTATAACTCAAGTAGGTAACTGTGAGAAAACCTCCGCCCACTGCGGCTAGTGCGGATACCGATCCGATCGCAACTCCAGCGACCAGTAATCCGCGAAATGTAATTGGCTTTAAGTTAGGTTTAGGTCTCCAATTCATAAACATTTGCACTGCTACAAGCGCCATGAAAAGCGCAAAGAATAGAGCAATGTAAGCTGATTTAAGATTTGCCGCGACTTGGGTAACCAGTAGACTGCCCAATATAATTCCAGGGGCCATTCCGCCAACGACTTTCCAAACTACGGTATTTCGAGACGCATGTGCGCGAGTACTTGCGATCGCTGAAATGATCATGCACATCAAGGACGTTCCCAAGGACAAGTGGACTACTTGATCTCCACCGATGCCTTGGTAAACAAGAAGTGCGGCAAGCAGAGGAACCAATATTCCACCACCACCAACGCCGAGCAAGCCTCCCATAAAACCAACAAAGCCGCCCAACGCAATGTATAACAATATCCATTCAATACCTAGCATTTGTTTTTAGCCCATAAAAGTTGCTTACAAGGCTACAATACAAGTTCAAGTTGACTTGAAGTCAAGTGTTAATTACAAAAGGGACATGATGGATATATCTGAAGTTGCAAAAGTCTCAGGGTTGCCAGCCTCAACGCTACGCTTTTACGAAGAGAAGGGGCTGATCCAGTCAAATGGTCGCAGTGGGCTACGCCGCCTATTCCATGACGATGTTATGGATCGGATTGCTTTAATATCTCTGGGTCGGAGTGCTGGTTTCTCGCTGGATGAGATAGCTGAAATGTTTACCCCTGAAGGGGCTGTAATTAATAGAGCACTGCTTTCTGCTAAGGCAGAGGATCTTGATAAGAAAATAAAGGAACTTACCTCAATGCGTGATGGGCTTCGTCACGCCGCAGTTTGCAAAGCGCCAAACCATTTTGAATGCCCAAAATTTCTTCGTCTTCTCCGTATTGCTGGCAAAAATCGGTCTAGACAACCAAATCAATTGCAAAAAAACAAACTTGGACGAGGTGAGCAGAAAACGTAAAACGGGCGAATCTTAATATTTAGTTTATTGAGCATGACGAATCGAATTGCGTCACATACCAGCGGTGATAGGGGAGGGTTTGAAGCCTTTGGCAACCAGATAGATGCCCAGTGAAAATTCCCACAGCGCGATCGGAAGCGTGGCGATCGCTGTCAACGGAGACGATTGCCCCCAGAGACCGAACACCGTGCCGACGGAGGCAACAATGAGCAGGGCTGCTCCGATGAATCCTAGTACAGGAAGAGCCCGTGGCACTAGACGCGACTGGTACAACAGGGAGCCGAGTAACAGTGCATTAATAGCAGGAAGCATCGCTTGCCCAAATTGGAACGTCCAGTAGTACTGGGCGACCAACGCCTGCCCCGTGACCAATGCAACCGCACCCGCTCCAGACTGCCGCAAGGTAACTACGGATAAGAGGCTGGCGATGCCAGCATAGATCGTGGCAGCTTCTAATATCCGCACACCAACGAAGCCCATCGCGATCCCTTCGTTTTGCCTCTTGAGCACAGGGTATAGCGTGACGGCTGTACCTATACAGGCGAGAGCCACGATCATCTCTAATATAGCTCCCAAGATCACGGGAGTATCTGGACCTGGACTCGTAATGTAGTTCGGACTGCGTACCGAAGCATAGAGACTGAGGGTCGGGATCGAGATAAAAGTGAGTAGATATAACAAGCCTGCGACCATCGCTGTCTTCCTCAGTGGACGCATCGGGACTGTTTTTGAGGCTCTACGGTCGGTATTGATCATATTTCCCTAGCTTAGACTCGTGAGCAACTACTTGAGATGCAGTGGGATTGAGTATACCTGCATTTATCTTGTCTAATGGCTGAATTGAGCCGCAGATGACCGCCCCGCAACTCCCTACGTGAATATCACTATATTGTCAACTCTAATGGAATGTTTCCGATCTCATAATTATTATTTGTCTTGGCGAGCACTAATAACTTCTCCGACCTCAACATCGAAGTTAACCATTTTTGATGGCAAAATTTTAATTTAAGCGCGATCGCATTAACAATCTATCTCCTCAAAGCGATCGCAATTACTGTGAGTTTTGAGTTTTATGTGATCGCATCAACAATCTATCTTCTAAAGGCGATCGCTATTATTCTCTTCTTCTTCAAATGCGCCAAGAGCATCATCGAATTTGTTGATAATGTCGAGGAATTGCGATACGACGCGATCGAAGATTTTTTTGCGCTCTAATAGTTTGGGCTTTTCGTTACAGGCGTTTAGAACTGTATCGCGTAACGGTTCTTTGCCAGTAAATTTGTAGTCGGAGATCATTTGGTTGACTGCTTCAGGTTTTAGATTTTCCTTAGAGCAGAGTTGCTGAATAGCGACCATACGTTCTTGATTCCAGAAGTTCTGAAATACGGTGGCGATCGCATCTTCAGGTTTAATTGTGGGTATTTGCTCGTCAATGAATTTTTCAATGAGATCGCGTTTGCTGCGTAACTGGACTTCTTGCCCAACGAGTTCGAGAATAGCCTCTTTTCTCTTCTGATAGTCTTCTTCAGTGGTTTTGGCGTTTTGACGGAGTTCGGCTAGGAGTTTGAGGATGTAGGAGACGTTGATTTCATCGCGCTGTATGAGTTCTAGTTCAAAATCAACTTCTTCAATAATAGATTTATCTTCTTCCTCTTTGCGCGATCGCGTTTTGTCGTGGATGTCGAGATATTTGCTCTTATAGTCGTCAAAGGTTTGTTCGTCCATGTTGAGGGCAGTAAAATCAAACTCGGTGAAGGATTTACTGACGTTTAGGAGACGGATGAGATTACGAAAGGCTTTGACAAATTTAACTTGGTCGTCTTCGCTGATGAGTTTATTGACATCGTTGGGGATAGAGGCGATCGCTCTTAATTCCTGCACGCCTTTGTTAAACTCTTCGATGTAATGTTCGTAGGGTTCGATAAAGATCTCTTCATTGGCGTTAGGATCGGAAAAGAGGGCAACGGCTTGATCTGTGTTGTCTTTGAGGTTACGGAAGCAGACGATATTGCCTTGGGATTTGAGTTCGCCTAAAATGCGGTTGGTGCGGGAATAGGCTTGAATCAGTCCGTGATACTGGAGATTTTTATCGACATAAAGCGTATTGAGCTTTTTGACATCAAAGCCCGTGAGAAACATATTAACGACTAATAGAATATCAGCACGATCGCTATCCTGAGCATTTTCCCGATCGCGATCTTTCATCCGTTTAGAGATGTCTTTGTAGTAAGTGTAGAAGGCTTTGCTGTCTCTGGCGGAATGTTGAGTTTGATAGAGGGCGTTGTAATCTGTGATAAATTCGGTGAGTTTGTCGCGACTATGGGAATTGACTTTTAAATCAGTTTTTAAATCAAAATCTGGTTCACCAATCAAGCCGTTTGCGTCGTCATCCTCTTCGTTAATGCTGGGGGTGAAGATCGTCACGATTCGCAAGTCATGTAAACCCTGTTTTTGTTTGTTTTTAAAGGCTTCGTAATAGGTCAGTAAGCTATCAATATTACTGACGCAAAGGATCGCAGAGAATTTTTTATTGTGGGTTTTGCGGTTATGGTTGGCGATGATCCAATCAACGATTAGGGAAATGCGATCGGGATTTTCAAAGAATTCGCGATCAAGTTTGGGTTCAGTAATCAGGCTGCCGTCTTTGCGTTTGCCTGAATCTTTTAGAGTGCCCCAATATTCAACGGAGAATTTAAGCACGTTTTCATCGGCGATCGCATTGGTGATCACATACCTATGCAAGCATTCTTCAAATAAATCTTTGGTGGTGCGTTTACCATAAGCATTACTAGCGGCGTTTTCGGCGAAGATGGGTGTACCAGTGAAGCCGAACATTTGGGCGTTGGGAAAGAATTTGACGATATTTTTGTGGGTTTCGCCAAATTGGGAGCGATGGCATTCATCGAAAATGAAGACGATCCGCTTATCTTTTAGTGGTTCCATAACGGTCTCATGGCGCGGGTTACGGATGGCGTTATTCAGTTTTTGGATGGTGGTGACAATCAGAGTGCTGTCGCCTGTCATCTGATTGACGAGTTCTTTGGTGTTGTCGGTTGTATCTACGCAATCGGGGCTGAAGTGGTTGAATTCTTTACTGGTTTGGTAATCGAGATCGGCGCGATCGACTACAAATAGAACTTTATGAACTTTGGGAAGTGCGGTGAGGATTTGGGCTGCTTTGAAACTGGTGAGGGTTTTGCCTGAGCCTGTGGTGTGCCAGATGTAGCCATTTTTGTCGGTGGTTTTGACGCGCTCAATGATCGCTTCAACGGCGTAATATTGGTAGGGACGCAGCACCATTAGCACTTTGTCGGATTGGTGCAGGACGATGTATTTGCAGATCATTTTGGAGAGGTGGCATTTCTCCAGAAAGGCGGTGGCGAAGTCGTCGAGTTGGGTGATTAGGTTATTTTCTACATCTGCCCAGTAGAAGGTTTGTTTGTATTCTTGTTTGCGGTTGTTGGCGTAGTAGCGAGTATTTACGCCGTTGGAGATGACGAAAATTTGCACATATTGAAATAGTCCAAAGTCTGCGCCGTATGAGTGGCGTTGGTAGCGGTTGATTTGGTTGAAGGCTTCTTTGAGATCGAGTCCTCGGCGTTTGAGTTCGATTTGGACGAGGGGAAGCCCGTTGATTAATAAAGTTACGTCATAGCGGTTTTTGTAGTTGCCTTGTTGGGCGATCTGGTTGGTGACTTGGTATTGGTTTTGACACCAGTGTTCGGTGTTAAGGAATTCGAGGTATGTGGGTGTGCCATCATCGCGGATGAGTTCCATTTTGTCGCGGAGGCGATCGGCGCGATCGAAAACGTTGCCTTTGTCGAGGTGGTTGAGGACTCGCTTAAATTCTTCGGGGCTGAGTTGGGTTTTATTATGTTTTTCGAGTTGGGTTTTCAGGTTAGCGGTGAGGTCTGCGGCGTTGCGAATGGTGACGGGTTCATAACCTAGCCCCGTCAGGCGATCGATCAAGTTTAGTTCTAGTTCTTGTTCTGATTGAGTCATTGTTTAGGGAATGGGTAGTGGGTAATGGGTAATAGGTAATGGGGAATTTATTTGGATAGTTTTTTAATGGCTTCTAGAAAAACTTGAAAGCTGCGAGATTTGTTTTCGGTCAGGGATAAATGAGGTGCGATCGCTTTGGAGTGGGTTCCTGCATAGTATTCTGCGGAATATTCGTTAATGAGCTTTTTGAGTTCTTGCTTAG
>JANNDZ010000381.1:0-4405 GCA_031378395.1 Pseudanabaena sp. OTE_75_metabat_487_sub | reverse complement strand
TAAGGTGTTGAGCTTTGCGCCACACTTTACCTATTTAATGATTGTGCAAAGAGAATGATACGATGTTCAATTGGCTTAATTTTATCTCCTCCTATGCAACCCCGTCACATCGCCCGCGAACTCGCACTCTTTAGCATCAACCAATTGCCTAGTCAACCTCAAAAACTAGAAACAAAAACTCTAGATGACATTGTGACGGCAGTTGTGCGATCGCTGCACGATGAGACCAAAGAGTTATTACAAACCGCCAGCGCTGAGCTACAGCGTGGGCAAGAGCGTGTATCTGCTAGTGAAACTCGCACTGGTGACGTTCGTCAAGATATCCAAGCTGTCGAGGGCATGGTGCGTGAAGCGATCGAATTAACAAAAAACGCGATTAACAATATTGGTGCAGCTTTAGAATTTCCCGTCACGTTGGTATTGGCTCAACGTGCCGAAGTGCGTAATTATGCGATCGACATCCTTAAAACTGTGAACGGCAAACGCACTGAGATCGATGAGATGATTAGCAGCGCTTTAGTTAATTGGCAAATCGATCGCCTTGCTCAAGTAGATAAAGATATTTTGCGGATTGCCACGGCGGAGATGATGTTTATGAGTGTGGCTAGTAAAATTGCGATCGATGAGGCGGTGGAACTAGCCAAACGCTACAGCAGCGAAGATGGCTATAGATTTATCAATGGTGTTTTGCGACGCATTGACGATCAACTTAAAGAATTACGCAAGTCAAAATAAGGCTCTCATAATCAAGCAGCCCTCCACTCAAGTGCGGGCTAAAAGCTCAAACCCGTTTCAACGGGTTAATTACAGCAATTACCAATCAAACGAACCACAAGAAAATTTTTGAAAGTGTTGCTTTGCAACACTTTCAAAAATTTTGTTGGTTTGGGTTTGAGCGCAAAGCGCTGTAAGAGTATTCTGTAGTCCACTTCAGTGGGCTTAAGCTTTTAGCCAAGAACTTGAATTCTTGGTTTATTGGCTTTTAAAGAAAAGTATCATCTAAAGATGTTTTTACAAAAAACATACAGCCTGCGATCGCAGATGGTGTATGTACAGATCCAGCCTTAGAGTAGAGATAGTCCCCTGCTTTATAAGTAACACCGCGATCGATTAACTCACCTGCAAGCATGAATATTTCTTCCCCCGTAGCATGTTGATGAGATGGATAATCAACAGTCACCTCAGCGCGAATTAATGCTGACATCTCTCTTTTTTCGTGATCGATTTGTAACACTGCCATCGTCAAGCCTTTGACAGGATGCGGTTTCCACTTAAGTTCGTTCGAGCGAAAGGCGACAAAATCCCCAGATTCAGGTTCCTGTTGAATGCGGTTAAAGAGTCTCTGTTTGAGACTAGCAGGAACAGCCAAAAGTGGCTCAACATAGGCAAGAGTAGCAGCAGTCTCACGCAGCGATCGCAATTCTTTCTCTATTTCTGGTGAGGAACTTGCCATTTCTTCTACGGATTGGATCTCTTCAGGAGCGATTGCCGCTATGGCGGTTAATGCTAATAGGTTATTAATTTCTTCTTTGCTCATGCAGTTTAAATCCTGATTTTTTTAGCTTTTAGCTTTTAGCTGTTGGCTTCTCTTAGTTTAACGTTTGGCTTTTTATTTTTTGGCGACTGTTACTAGCATTCCCTAAAAACTAAACCACTCATCGCCAATCGCTTCTCGTAATTTTTTTAACCCAAGCCGAATGCGAGTTTTGACAGTGCCAAGGGAAAGCCCTGTTTTGGCAGCAATTTCACCATGGCTAAGTCCACTGAAATAAGCAAGTTCTAAAGCTAAACGTTGCTCGTTGGGAAGTTTATTGAGACAAGCCTTAACATAGGAGCTTCGCTCTTGCATTAGCACATCTTTTTCTGGACTATCGGTATGCGAATGCATTTTTAGCACATCTTCTGAAGCAGCAACTGCTTTGCCAAACCTTGTATGACTGCGTAAGCGATCTAAGGCGCGACTGCGGGTGATCATAAACAGCCATGTATCTACTCTACCTTTTTGGAAATTGTAATTTTTAGCAATCCTCCATACTTGAGTAAATACGTCTAAAACGATCTCTTCGGATTCTTCAGACGAATTAAGAATTTTATAGGCGATCGTATAAATCACTCTGGAGTAGCGATCGTACAGCAACGACAGAGCCGTTTGATCCATTTCAGCAATTCGGCTAATTAGTGAAATTTCATCAACCTTACTGTCACTATCGATTTTAAGAAATTTGCGATCGCATGAATCCAAAATCAGATCCTCTTCGTATTCCTATTTGAATCAGCGATTTCAATAATCTCTAAGATCATTTGTATTTGTAATCGCTGACTAGCCACAACTGATTTTCAACTATATATCATCTGGTAAAAACCATGTCTAGAACAGAAAGATTTTCTCGTTCAGCTTCGCGCCGCGAATTAATTAAAGCAGGCTTATTTGGGGCTATGGGAATTGCAACTGTCGCAGTTGTCCCTGAAGTCATGGCAATGCCCAAGAAAAACGATGTTATGAACGACATCAAGGTTCTGAATAACGCTTTGTTCTATGAGCATCAAGCAATCTGGGCTTACGGGTTTGCGGCAGGTAAACTCACTAGTAGCAATGTTGGTAAAGCAGTATTGGCGATCGCCTTAGCCAACCAAGCTGATCACAAAGCACATCGTGATTTGCTGACTGCGGTAGTGAAGAAACTCGGTGGTAGCCCTGTGATGGCAAAGGCTGAGTATCTAAAGACGGTCACACCTTATATCGAAAAGGGAGAAGGCAATCTCGACTCAGATGTGAATATTGCTAAGCTTGCCCTTGCGTTAGAGGTAGATGCTGCGATCGCCTATGGACGTGAGGTCGCCACTCTCAAAAGCCCTGATTTGATTACAGCAGGTGCAAGTATTGGTTCCACTGAAGCTTCTCATGCCACCGTAATTCGGGCAGCATTCCAATCCTTGGGCGTTGCGCTGAATGTGGTTCCTGCTGCTTTTGTCAGCAAAGACACCCGCGATGCTTGGATTCTCAAGGTCTAGAACCAGTTTTATGGCGCGGCTTCGCCGCGCCATAAAACTGTATTAAATCTCAGCGCCCTTATTTATAAATCAATGAATGTCGTGACTGATGCTCAAACTAATTCTTTCCCAAATGCCCCTACGAAAATTCTGTGGCAACAGGTTTGGGGATTGGCAGCGTTATTAGCTGCGATTACCTTTAGCTGGATCGCTTATGGATTTTATCAGCCAAGAATTTTGGCGCGAATTGGGTTTGTTGATTTAGCAATATGGCTAGGGATTTTTCAGGGGCTGCTCGGCGCGATCGTGGAACCGATTGTCGGTTGGTTTTCCGATCGCGTTCTTGGTCGATTTGGCAGTCGCTTGCCACAGGTTGTCGTAGGGGTCACCCTCGCGGGACTAATTTTTGTGATTGCTTCGTGGCTAGCCGAAACGCAGCTATCAGAGGGAATGCGCTGGATTGTCCCAGTGATGATGACAATGTGGGTAATTGCGATGATTATTTTTCGAGGGCCAGCGATCGCTTTACTCCAAGGTTTTGCGCCAACTAATCAGTTACCTCAAGCCAATGCAATTCTGGCTCTGGTATTGGCAGTCACTAGCGCCACTAGCCCAATATTAGGCTTAATACTCAAACAGATTGGCGCATCCATGACTTTTATCTTGGGGGCGATCGCCTTATTAATTGGTTCAGTACTGCTGTGGGCATCGATGCCACGCCATCTAGTCACGGCAACGAGCCCCGAAGTCTCAGCCACAAAATTAACCACAAAATCGGTAGTCAAGTATGCTTTGCCATTTTTCGTAGGCTTAGGTTCTGGCTTAGAAATTAATTTGCTGCTTCATATTCTCCCTCGGCATCTTTCCCAAGCATTAGGCAGTCTCTCAGTTGAATATATCCAGTCGGGAATCCTATTAATTGCAGGGCTTGCGACATTACCTTTGCGATCGCTATTTCCTAGGCAAAAAGTAAGCTTTGGCATGGGGTTAGGTTTAGCGGCGATCGCAGTTTGTCTCACATTGACAGTGTTAAGCCAAAATGGCGTTTATTTGATATTAATTAGTGCGATCGCGGCTATGGCTCTAGGCTTAGTTTTGACAAATACTATTCCTCTAGCTTTAGCAATGGTTCCGCCCAATCAAGCAGGATTTGGAACAGGCTTATATTTTGGTGGTAATGGCATGGCAACCGCCGTAGTTGCCGCATTAGTCGTAACTCAAGGCGAAATATCCTCCATATATGGATCTCTGTTAAGCTTATTTGCCTTAGCGATCGCCATTATCAGCCTCAAAAAATTTGCATATGTAACTCAGCATAATTAAAAACCCAAAAACGCTGTACCGACCGCTAAGCGGTCGATACAGCGTTTTTGGGTTGGGTGTGGCACAAAAAATGTAGGGGCAATTCATGAAT
>JANNDZ010000372.1:0-4020 GCA_031378395.1 Pseudanabaena sp. OTE_75_metabat_487_sub | reverse complement strand
CAATGCGATCGCAGAAAAATTGAGCAACGGCGAGATCGTGGGTTATAAAGATATAAGTTAGCTTAAATTCTTGCTTGAGATCGCGCATAAGCTGCAAAACTTGGCTCTGAATCGAAGCATCGAGCATACTCACAGGCTCATCGCAAATGACCAATTTCGGATTAGTAATCAAAGCACGGGCGATCGCTACTCGTTGCAATTGCCCACCTGACAAGTCTGACGGATAGCGCTCGGCTAGTTGCGAGTTCAGTCCTACTTTTTCAAGAATGGCATATACCTTTTCACGAGCCGATTCGAGATTGGGTTCGATTTTATGAATCAGCAATGGATCGGCGACGCTATGAAATACGTTCATATAGGGACTAAAGCAAGCACGCGGATCTTGGAAAATCATCTGCATCTGCGATCGCATTTGACGCAGTTGTTCACCTTTGAGTCTAGTTAGTTCAACGCTATTAAACCTCACTGAACCGCGATCGGGCTTAATCAATTGCAAAATCGCTCGTCCCGTCGTACTTTTGCCAGAGCCACTTTCGCCAATAATGCCAAAGGTTTCTCCTGAGATTATTTCCAAGTCAACGCCATCCACGGCTCTGACTAAACCAATCGAAGGATCAACCAAACGTGTCAGTAGATTGCCGCCAGTGACATAATGCTTTTTGAGATTACTAACATAGAGTATTACTCTTGGTGATGATTTTGGAGGAACCTGAGTTTTCTCAATTAATTCAACTCCTTCATGAACTTGGTTCTCTTCTAAAGTATTCTCTGGCGAATGTTCGGGTATATCTTCTAGGATTTCCTGATCTTGGACTTCAGAAACAGCCTGCCTAGAAGATAGCTCTTCTGGATGGAAATGGAGAACAGAAGCCAGTAAGCTTTGGGTATAGGGATGTTGCGGGCAACGGAAAATTTGTTCAACGGCTCCAGTCTCTACAATTACTCCGTTGTACATGACTGCTATGCGATCGCAATATTCGGCAACCATACCGAGATCGTGGGTGACTAATAGCAAGCCCATGGATCGACTTTTACGAAGTTCAGTTAATTCTTTGAGAATATCTGTGGCAACGGTGACATCAAGACTAGTGGTTGGCTCATCGGCAATTAATAAAACAGGATTCAGCAGTAATGAAAGAGCGATCGCTACTCTCTGACGCATCCCACCACTAAATTCATGGGGATATTGCTTAGCTCGTGATGGATCGATACGAACAGCTTTAAGCGCTTCATTTAGCCGATGTTTAGCGGATTCTGATGTTAGTTTAGGATAGTGGGACGCTAATACTTCTAGACCGTGAGCCTCTATGCTCATCAGTGGATCGAGCCTTGTCATCGGATCTTGAAATATTAATCCGACTTTTTCACCGCGCCATGTGCCATCTTTTTTCTCGGCGATCGCTTCGCCATCGACACAGATTGTCCCTTCAATGCTTGCCTGTTTGGGCAATAGCTTAATTAGCGATCGCCCAATCGTCGATTTACCACAGCCGCTTTCGCCGATTAAACCTAGCGCTTCACCTGCTCGTAAATGAAAAGTAACGCGATCGACCGCAGGCTCTGCATCGCCATAACGAACAGTCAAGTTTTCGACTTCAAGCAGCATGGTTTTTAAGGACTGAGTATCTAATCATCTCAAGCTAAAATATCATGCTTCAAGACACATACAGCGCTTTGCGCTGACATGGGAACCAAGATTTTTGGTAAAAGTGTTACTTTGCAACACTTTTACCAAAAATCTTTTGATCTTCTGAGCCGAAAAAATAATAGAGAGTCGCGGCGCAAAGAACCGCAACTCTCTGTTTCCACTAGGCTATACATACTAGATATCGAGATAACGATGAATTGCAGTAAGGTCTAAATGTGCTTCTAGTAAGTCTGCCATGTCGTTATAAAGCCTTTGTTGATGATCTTGCCAAGTGGTAGAGGCTGACTGATGTTCGGGAATATTTGCCAATCTGGTTAAAGCTTGGCGCACAGCCGCAGATTCAAATAGACCATGCAAATAGCTTCCCCATACCCGATCGCATTGCATTCCTTCATCACGAAACTCGCGATCGCATTGCACTTTCAGCAAAGGTTGGATTTGCGAAGATTCATCTGACTCAATTAATTTGGTAACGCCCATATGAATCTCGTAGGTCATCCATTTATCCATAGACTGCGCTGTTTCCCAAACTGCCTGTACCTGACGCACCTGTTTTGTAGGCATAAACTCAGTACTGATTGGTAACAGTCTCAAACCTTCTACTTCGCCTAATGAACCAGCAACACCTTCGCGATCGCATAGATATTTTCCCAACATCTGATAACCACCGCAGATACCAACAATCGGAACGCCTCGATGGTGTGCAGTAAGAATTGCATTTGCTAATCCTGAAGTTCTTAACCATTGCAGATCGCTGAGAGTGTTTTTGCTGCCAGGGAGAATAATGATTTGCGCATTATCTAAATCAGCTACAGATTTAGCCCAAATGGTCTCTATGCCTATATCTAATTGCCAAGGCTGACTATCTTGAGAATTAGACAAATATGGAAATCTAATCCACGCAATCTTTGCACCCTGACCTTTGGCTTCTGCTTCGCTACATAGACTGTCTTCGCTTTCAGGTTGTAGATCTGAGGCATAGGGAAGAACTCCTAAATAGGGAAGATGCGGAATGTAATCGCGAAAGTGTTTCTCTGCATCACTAAACAATCGTAGATCGCCACGAAATTTGTTAACAATAAAGCCTAATCCCAAATCCCTTGCAGTTTCAGGTAGAAGCTGATGCGTACCTATTATCTGAGCAAATACCCCTCCCTTCTCAATATCACCAACAAGAATCCAACGACCCTGTAAATGGATGATCGGGCGTAAATTTACAAGGTCGCGACGCATGAGATTAAGTTCTACAGGGCTGCCAGCGCCTTCTAGTAGCAAAACATCACAGCGATCGCGCCAATATTCGAGAGAGTCACGCACAGTCTCCCAGAGCGTTTCGATATGCTGATAATAATCAATTGCCGCGATATGTTGACGGGCTTTTCCCAATAGAACTAGTTGTGAAGTTCCATTTCCCGATGGCTTCAGAAGAATTGGATTCATTTCTACAATTGGACGCATCCCACAAGCGATCGCTTGTACTGCCTGCGCTCTTCCTATTTCTCCACCTTCTAAGGTCACATAGGAATTATTTGACATATTTTGCGCTTTAAATGGAGCAACTTTTACGCCATTACGTCTGAGCCATGCCCCTAAGGCTGTCACCATCCAGCTTTTGCCAGCATTAGACGAAGTTCCCAAAACAGATATGGCTTTCATGATGTCAATACGATAAGTTAGGATAGGCAGCACTTCGGGCAACCTATCCTAACTTATCATCGAATTCCTGTGCTAGAGCTATCTCCCAACTTTCTGATTTTAATCTTCGCGGCAAGTCTTGATCGCTTAATTGGCGATCCTGTTAATTGGCTGCATCCAGTGCAGGTGATGGGATGGATAATTTCGCAATTTACTAGTTTGGTACTGATCGAAGATCCCGATTCTCGTAATCGTATTCCTCGCTTTTCGCCACTAATCATGAAAATGTTAGGCATAGTTTTAGGGATTAGCTTGATCTTAGGCTCTGGCGTAGTATGCTGGCTAATCGAGATCGCAGCCGCAAAAGTTCATCCTATTTTGGCGATCGCTGTCTCCAGCATTTTACTAGCTGCTTGTTTTGCAGGGCGCAGTCTCCGAGATGCTGCCGAGTCAGTATTATCTGTGTTACTAACAGGAGATCTTCAAAAAGCTCGCCAAGAATTAAGTCGCTATGTGGGGCGAGACACGGAAGATTTGTCAGAAGCAGAAATTTTACGCGCCGTGTTGGAAACTGTGACCGAAAATGCGATCGATGCTGTGACATCGCCGTTGTTTTATGCCTTGATTGGTTCAGCTTTGTTTGATTATGGTGGTGTAGCTTTGGCGATCGCTTACAAAGCGGCCAGTACCCTCGACTCAATGGTGGGCTATCGCGAAGCTCCCTACACCGATCTAGG
>JANNDZ010000347.1:0-4624 GCA_031378395.1 Pseudanabaena sp. OTE_75_metabat_487_sub | reverse complement strand
AGTAAGTTGTTGAAGTTAAACGTAGGATGGGTTAGCGATAGCGTAACCCATCATTGCAACCTAATTGATGCTTTACGTTGCACTTCAGATTTGAATTGGCGACAAAGATCGGCAATAAGATCGGCAATAAAGTCTAGATTGATTTATGATAAGCCCTACATAGAGACGAATACAGCAGTTAAAAAGATCGGCAATGTATAGAGATGAAACCATTGATTTGATGGAGCCGATGCTTCCATCAGAGGGAAATCGTGAACTGGAAGACCTAGTTGTTTCGCTGATCCAAGCAACGAGTAGCTTAAAAGCGATCCTCAAACCCCGAATGACTGAAACGCTCGGCAATTTAGTTCGTAATATGAATTGCTATTACAGCAATTTAATCGAAGGACATAACACAACTCCTCGCGATATTGAGCGAGCTTTGGCTGAAGATTTCTCAAATAATCCTGAAAAACGCGATTTACAACTTGAAGCTAAAGCTCATATTGAAGTTCAGAAATTAATTGATTTTCGCGAAAATCAAGATATTGTTTCTATTGATTTTATTCAATTACTGCATCGAGAGTTCTGCTCACGCTTGCCAGATAATCTATTATGGATCGGTGAAGAAGCAAATAAAAAGCAAGTTATTTCGGGAAAATTCAGAACAGGTAGAGTAATTGTCGGTGAACATACTCCTCCTGATGCAGATAAGATCGAGAAGTTTTTGGGACGTTTTGTTGAAGTTTACCATCCCAATAAACTTTCAAAAGTTAAGCAAGTAATAGCTGTTGCTGCGGCTCATCATCGTCTCCTTTGGATTCATCCTTTTTATGATGGTAATGGCAGGGTGACAAGGTTGTTTTCCCATGCTTATTTTAAAGAAATTGGGATTGGTAGTAGTATTTGGTCAGTTTCTAGAGGCTTAGCTCGGAAATCTCAAGAATATAAAAAGTTACTGATGGCGGCAGATCATCAAAGAATTAATGATTTGGATGGTAGAGGGAACCTCAGTCTCAAGGCTTTGAACGAATTTGTCTATTTCTTTTTAGAAACAGCGATTGATCAAGTTAATTTCATGAAATCATTAATTGATCCTGAAACGCTTATTAAAAGACTGAATCTGTACATCAATGATGAAATTGCCTTAAACAAGCTGCCTGAAGGTTCATTTGCTTTACTTAAAGAGGTGATTTTGGCAGATGAAGTTGAGCGCGGGGCTGCTTCACAAATCACTGGTTATCAGCCTAGACAAGCTCGGACTATTCTCAAGACTTTGTATAAAGAGGGTTTCTTGGCTTCTGATACACCGAAAAGTGCTGTAAGAATTGCATTTCCATTAAAGGCTATAGATCGGATTTTTCCATCTTTATACCCTTCTCAGACAGGATAATCACCTCGGCGCAATTCAATATTCCTAACTTTTTGGTAAAATCAATATAATCGTCCCATTTGCCACTTTGTCATGACTGCTAACACGCCGCCAAATTCTTTCTCTAAAGTCCTACCACTACTGGGGCGATCGCTATCTGAACTGACCGAATGGGTGGTATCGCAAGGGCAACCAAGCTATCGAGGCAAACAGCTCCATGATTGGCTATATAACAAGGGAGCACGAAGTTTAGAAGATATTACGGTGTTCCCGAAGGCGTGGCGCGAAGAATTTGCACAGAATCCGACTGCGGAAATCGGGCGATCGCAGATTCATCTCCACAAAACAACTCGCGATGGTACTGAGAAATTTCTTCTCAAGTTAGCCGATGGAGAAATTGTCGAAACCGTTGGCATTCCCACCAGTAAGCGTCTGACCGTCTGTGTTTCTACCCAAGTGGGCTGTCCTATGGCTTGCGATTTTTGCGCAACAGGTAAAGGCGGCTTTCAGCGCAACTTGTCAAAGCATGAAATTATCGATCAAGTGTTGACTGTGCAGGAAGTAATGCAACAGCGCGTCAGTCATATCGTATTTATGGGCATGGGCGAGCCATTGCTCAATTATGAAAATCTAGTCGGTGCGATCGCGGTTATCAATAAAGACATTGGCATCGGTCAACGCAATATCACCGTCTCCACCGTCGGCATTCCCAACCAGATCCCCCGCTTTGCTGAAGAGCATCTACAAGTTACTCTCGCGGTCAGTCTCCATGCGCCGACTCAAGAAGTTCGCGCCCAAGTAATTCCTTCCGCCGATCGCTATCCATTGATTGCCTTAATGGATGACTGTCGTGAATATGTGGAAATCACGGGTAGGAGAATTAGTTTTGAATATACATTGTTGGCTGGTGTCAATGATGCACCCGAACAAGCAGAGGAACTCGCATATCTAATTCGAGGGTTCCAAAGTCACGTTAATTTGATTCCTTACAACACGGTCAGTGATGCTGATTACAAACGCCCAACAGAAAGAGCGATTCAAGCTTTTGTGCAGGTTCTGGAACATTATAAAGTTGCGGTGAGTGTACGACGCACAAGAGGACTGGAAGCAGATGCTGCTTGTGGTCAGCTAAGAGGACAACATGAAAAGGCGTTAGCCAAATAAGATTGTTTTGAGAATGTTGCTTCGCAACATTCTCAAAACAATCTTAGGGTGCGAAATGTTGAAAAGCCGATCTCATTTCTAGTCCATCAATCCGATCTCCATCGATAATCTCACCGATAATCACTGCTCCAGATAATTGATTTACAAACTTTTCGGCTAAAGACAAGGGCATACATAACACCAGTTCAAAATCTTCGCCGCCATACAATACCCACTCCAAGGCGCGATCGCCTGCCAAAGCCCTTACAGCTCGGTGAATTGGTAGCGATCGCCAATGGATCTTTGCACCAACTTTACTAGCACGACATATTTGGGCGATCGCATCGGCTAATCCATCACTACTATCCATTCCTGAAACACGAAAATCAGTTGGATGATTTTGTTGATTGAGAATCTTATGTAAAACCGCGATCGCATCAAAACGAGGAATTGGTCGCTGATGGTAATGGCAAATTGCTTGAACTAAATCTTCTCCCGACAGAATTAGATTCCCAATTTTCATCGGAGCTAATAACTTCTCTTTTAATTCATTGTTAAATAGAAGCTCCAACCCAGCCTTTGAGAGTCCATGCAACCCAGTCATGACGATTACATCACCAGCTCGTGCCGTATGTCTCTGAATGACTTGAGTTTTCGGTACTTGTCCAAAGGCAGTTACCGATAAAGTCCGCACAGGCGATCGCACCGTATCGCCGCCCACCAATTCTGTGCCATAGGTTCGCAAGCATTCACTAAAGCCACGATATACGCCTTCAATCCAAGCAATCTCTGTATCAGGTGGCAATCCCACCGACATCACCAAGCCCCAAGGCTTAGCACCCATCGCTGCTAAGTCCGATAAGTTCACAGCCGCAGCCCGCCAACCGACATCTTCTGGACTAGTAGTGCGATCGCTAAAATGCACACCATCGATCAACATATCTGTCGTCACCACCATTTGGCGATCGGGCAAGGTTGCTCCCATGGGCGCTGCGTCATCCCCCACAACCTCACTACAATATTGCCGAAATATCTTCAGCAATCCTTGCTCTCCCACACTTTTAACTGTTGCTGTCATTTGTATATATTTAAGGATGGGCAAAGCAAAGCACTACCCATCCTTAACTGTTTAGCACTAGCCGTTTATGGTGATTGATAGCACCGAATATTTTCAATTAGAGAGCCTGCTCTAGTTTTTGCTTAATTAAACGATCAATGTCTTGAAACTCAGTTACTGACTGAGGCATAGCAAATGTTTCTGAGGAAGCTTTTACTGTGAAGCGATCAACAAATATACTAAAAGCCTCTTGATTGTTGGGATGAGCAATAACATAAGCGCGTAACTCTTTCTTAGTCATTGTGTTGAAATCAAGGTTGATCACAAAAACCTCCAAAGACCATTACGATAAATCTCTATTTCTATATTATCTCCAGCAAGTATAAATATGTTGCCTGTTCGCTCATCTAGTCTGACTAAAAAAATAGGAGTAAAAGTGCTTGTCAATGATTGACATAACATGACGCATATAGTGCCTTGTTCGGAAGTAGGCAAATTGATAAACCTCATCGAATTTAAAGGTAGAGAGAGCGTGAAATGCCCTCTCTACCTTTAATATTGCATAGGCGGGCAATGCCCACCCTACTTGATTTATGGATAGAAAGTGAGCTTTGGCAAAGCCATTGATTCTTCCCAGCCCATCATGATATTCATGCATTGCATAGCTTGGGCAGCCTGACCTTTCATCAAATTATCGATCGCAGACACTACAATTACTCGACCAGTGCGTTCATCGACTTCGACACCGAGATAGCAAAGGTTAGTACCCAAAGCCCACTTGGTTTGTGGGAAAATATTCTTGGGCAAAACCTGAACCCATTCCGAGTTGCGATAAAAAGATTTATAGATAGTCAGAATATCGTCTTTCACCAAACCAGGGTCGCGTAAGTTGGCATATACCGTCGAAAGAATGCCGCGAATCATCGGAATTAGATGCGGGGTGAATTGAACTAGTACCTCTTGACCCGCCATATCACTACAGATCTGTTCAATCTCAGGCGTGTGTCGGTGACTCGAAATACCATAGGCAGCAAGAGATCCATCTGCTTCGGCTAGTAATAAATTAGTTTTAG
>JANNDZ010000288.1:0-3608 GCA_031378395.1 Pseudanabaena sp. OTE_75_metabat_487_sub | reverse complement strand
CATCAATAAAAGTCACTTAAATTAGTCATGGTTTTAACACTCGGTTGGGTATCTCTGTTTGTTCTTTTTACCTTCTCTATTTCGATGGTAGTCTGGGGTCGAAACGGTTTCTAGGGCTTTTTGGCCTCAGTTGCTGAGGGCTGAGGCACCTTGCCATTGGTGGGGGTAATTTTTTCTAGCAAAATCAGGGCATCCATTACATCCTTGACAATCGGTGCAGCCACCGTCCCTCCATAGGCTTGACCTTGGGGTTCGTCCATAGCGGCAAACACCACATAGCGGCGATTACTATTAACTGGCAGCACACCAATAAAGCTGGTGATTTTAGCATTGATATAGCCGCCACCAGTAGTTGAAGCCTTCTGAGCAGTGCCAGTTTTACCAGCAATCCGATAACCAGGAATACGCGCAGGTAGCCCCGTACCCTTCTCGACAACATTAGTCATCATTTCCAAAACTCTCTGAGCCGTGGCAGGCGAAATGACTTGTCGTGGTGTTGGTAACTTTGGTTGAAAATACTCTTCGCCTTCATCATTAATTAAACCTTTGACCACATGGGGCGTGAGCAACTTTCCACCACTGGCAAGAATGCCATGCAATTGCACCATCTGAATCGGTGTGAGCGAAAATCCCTGCCCAAAAGAAGCCGTCGCTGGCTCGATCACATATTCAAGGAACTGCTCTTGCGGCTTGAGGGTACTCGGCGTTTCAGAGGGCAGATCGATACCAGACATATCTCCCAGACCGATACGCTCTAGCCAACCGTAGTAAACCGATGGCTTCATGCGTTGGATGATATGCACCATACCCACATTGCTCGATCGCTCTAGGATTTGGCTAATACTTAGAGAACCAACTGCACCAACTTGTTCGTAGTCAAAGTTAGCCACGGGCCAGCCGCCAATAGTCAGCGCTCCTTCATCATTAAATACAGTGTCTGGCTGAATCGCTCCTGCCTCGAGAGCGATCGCAACATTAAGCGGTTTAAATGTTGAACCTGGTTCATACAGGTCAGAAACTGCCCAATTTTTGAACAGTTTGACATCGGACTCATAATAGCGATTTGGATCGTAGGTTGGCTCAGTCACTAGCGAGAGCAACCCACCATCCCTAGCATCCATAACAATCACCGAGCCACGTTTTGCGCCAAACTTGACCATCTGTTGCTTGAGGATCTGCCTAGCAGTGCGTTGAATGCGGGAATCAATCGTCATTTGTAAGCTAGTGCGATCGCTTTGCAGCATTCCCGCAGGAATTCTATTAGGAATAAACTTACCATTACCATCTTTGACAACTGATGGCGCTTGGTCGGTGCGCTCTAATAATTTTTCTTGACTAAGTTCGATTCCCGCTTGACCGCGATGATCTACATTCACATAACCGAGTAGTTCCGCAGCGAGATCTTGCTGTGGATAGAGTCGATGCCGCTGTTGGACTAAATCTAAACCATCTAGACCCAAGCCAAAAATGAGATCAGCTTTTTCCTCGGATAGCCAATATTCCACTTGGGTAGAAGTAGTATCACGAGTAAGAACACTGAGCAATTTATCGGCAGGTCGTCTAAGGATCGGTGCAAGTTTTTCAGCAATCTCTTCAGGTTTCTTTTTATAAAGATGGGGATGCGCAAATAAAGTATATACAGGGCGATCTAAAGCTAAAACCGTACCTTTGCGATCTGTTATGGTTCGACGAGGAGTAAATGGCCGCATGGTATACATTTGCTGCCGTCGAGCCTTGTCAAGCAAATCAGGTGATGTGACTACCTGTAAATATACTAAGCGCACAATTAAACCAATCATCGACAGAGCCAAAATCATCCAGATCAGCACGGTTCGACGTTTGAATAGATTAATAGTGGCAAGATCTTTGGGCAGAAGCGATGGGGTCATGACTATATTTTGGCGAAATTCTTAGCGAAATTCTTAACTAAGCTCTTGGCAAAGTTGGCGGAAGCGATCGCCTCGCTGCTCGAAGTTGGCAAACTGGTCAAAGCTAGCACATGCAGGCGAGAATAGCACAGTTGGCAAAGGCTGGCTAGGGTGATTATGGGCGCGACTATGGGCAATATGGGCTGCCTGTTTGACAGCATTTTCGAGGGTTTCTACGATTTGATAGTTTTTAAACCCTACGTCTTTGAGCATTTCGGCAAATAATGGCGCAGCCTCACCTATCAATAGGACGCTGATTGCTCTTTGATGAATCTGCTCTAGCCATGCACTTGCATCACCTTGCTTTGGCTGACCTCCAGCAATCAATACGACAGGTGGTTTTACCGCTCTTAATCCCACTTCCGCCGCATCATAATTTGTTGCTTTGCTGTCATTAATAAAAGCAATGCCTTCATAAAAGCAAATATGTTCAAGGCGATGTGGGACACCTTGAAAATCGGAAATAGCATGATCGATATATTTAGAGTCAATCCCTGCCAGCTTTGCCGCCGCTACCGCCATCAATAAATTTTGGCGATTGTGCTTACCCAAAAGCTGCCAATGGGAGATTGGAAAAATCGGCTCACCTCTAAATCTCACCCAACCTTCATGAATACAAGCGCCATCAGCGATCGCCTCGACTACTTGCTCATCAAGCCCTGTCCAAATCGCTTTTGGCCACATCGCCGCCCCAAAATTTACTAAATATGGGTCATTACCATTGAGGATTATGTTGACAGATTGATCGATTAAACTAGCTTTGATATTGCGATATGCCTCAAGGGTATAGTGGCGGTTGAGGTGATCGGGAGTAAAAGTAGTCCAGATACCGATTTGTGGCTGGACAGTTTTTGCTGATTCGATCTGATAGCTGCTCAGTTCGGCAATAATCCAATCAGGATCAAGTTTTTGCTGTAATACCTGTAAAGCAATTTCGCAAGCAGGAAAACCAATATTGCCACAGGCGATCGCCTTTAGTCCCGCCGCTTGAAAAATCGCCGTTGTCAGCGATGTGACTGTAGTCTTCCCATTAGTCCCTGTGATGCCTACCCAAGGGATATGTTTAAGATAGCGCCAAGCAAGTTCGATCTCCCCGATTGTGTCAATACCTAGTGATCGCGCCTGTTCAACTTCCAGTCTATCCCAAGGAACGCCTGGGCTAATAGCCACAAGATCCACACTTTGCCCAGATTCAATTAATTTGGCAAAGTCAGGAAAGCCCCCAAGCTCAACTACTATGCCTTCTGATTCTAATGCTTGTTTTCGCTGTTCTAAGCTAGGACTAGCACTACTATCACTAACTGTCACTTGCCAGCCATCAGCTTTAAGCAATTTTGCCGCAGAAATCCCTGACTGTCCTAGTCCCAGTACATACGCTTGATGCATGGCGATCGCTTGATTGATAAATTTATTAAATTAAAAAGTTAATAGTCAAGGATACAGGAACTTGTGTATAGCAAAACCCAAAATTGATTTTGTTGAAAGTCCGCCTTCGGCGGACTTTCAACAAAATCAATTTTTATAATCAGGGTTACTGGCTTTTGAGTTATACGCGACCGACAAAGAACAAAAATGTTACAGCGGCATAACCAGAATAAAGAGACGGGTGCTACGCCCCCCATCTCTTTATTCTGATTATTTTTGACATTGTTGCGAAGCACACTCAAGAGTCACAACAGG
>JANNDZ010000240.1:0-3397 GCA_031378395.1 Pseudanabaena sp. OTE_75_metabat_487_sub | reverse complement strand
CCGCCACCAATTAATCAAACCTCTGTGCTTTTCTTGTTTAATTCCTCGTATGGTCGGCGGCGCGAAGCGCCGCCTACCTTAGATTTTACCATTTCGACAAGATTGAAAAATATTGATTACTTCTTGAGGTACTTGCTTGGTTTCTCTTGCGACTGTGTCAATCTTTAAGAACTCCGCAAAGGTATATTGCGATCGCAATTTGTCTATAGTGCAAGTACAAAATTCTTTGTTACTGGTAAATCCACAACCTTTCATAAAGGTTTTGATTACTTCTTGAGGATATTCGTACTTCTCTTGATTAGCAGGTTTATTCTCTTCCGCCCCCGCCATAGAGATTCCAGAGACAGTTACAAAAAATGTCATTAGAGCAAATAGATAGTGCCGCATATTTACTTTGTTGATGATTGTTGCTGGACGCATAGACGATTATATTAGCAAGAGGAAACAGTGCTTTGTGATTAAAACAAATCAAAATGTATCATGTCTCAAGATGATGTAATACCTTTGGCTTGTGCAATTTCTATCATCGGGATGACTGCATAGATTACGGTTTCATGACAACATCTATATAGTCATCCAGTATTGATTGAGCGTTTGAATGAAATCTCCTGACCGTTTGCTAATTGTTGATGATGTGCCAGACAATCTATTTCTTGTTCGCACGATCCTTGAAGAAGAGGGATATGAAATTATCACATTATCAAATGGTCAAGATGCACTAAAGATTATAGAAACTGAGCCTCCTGACTTGGTCTTGCTGGATGTAATGATGCCCGTGATGGATGGTTACGAGGTGACGCGGCGCATCAGAGCAATGAAGGATTTGCCCTTTATTCCGATTTTGTTGATTACGGCTTACGATCGCGCTAATGCAGTTAAAGGGCTAGATCTTGGCGCAGATGAATTTATTCGCAAGCCAATTGAAGCTGATGAGCTATTGGCAAGAGTGCGATCGCTGTTGCGGTTGAAACATAGTATTGCTGAGCGCGATCGCATTGATCGTCAAAGACAGGATTTTGTATCACGGTTAACCCATGACTTGCGGACACCATTAGTAGCAGCCGATCGCATGTTAGGGCTATTGCAAGATGGTGTACTGGGGGAGATTTCTCCCGAAATTTGTGAAGCTCTAAAAATTATGGGACGCAGCAATAGCAATTTGCTGGAAATGGTAAATAAGCTTTTAGATGTGTATCGCTATGAATCTGGTAGTAAAACTATTAATTTGCAGTCGATAGACTTGAAAGAACTACTCGATCAAGTTGTGCAGGAACTTAAACCGATCGCGATTTCAAAAAATCTTGAACTGATCGCCGATCTTGAAGATATTGGTATGGTTAAGGGCGATCGCTTAGAGCTATTGCGAGTATTTAATAATCTGATCGGTAATGCTCTCAAATTCACCGAATCTGGCAGCGTTCATGTTAGCCTGAAATCGGATCAATCCGAGGCAATTATTGCGATCGCAGACACAGGTGCAGGGGTTCCTTTAGAAGAGCAGCCGTTCTTATTCCAAAGATTTAGCCAAGGCAATCATCAAAAACAAGGTAGTGGCTTAGGATTATATCTATCCCATTACATTGTCAACGCCCATGACGGCAAGATTTTAGTTAAGTCACCTAACATAGACTCCCAAAAAGGTTCTACATTCTTCGTGCATTTGCCCATTATTAAGCCATGAGTACTCTTCAACTTCAGTACGACTCGCTCCTCAGCCATTACAGCAATCCTCTCGAAGCGATAGCCCTTTTACGCGGATATCGCCCATATTTTGAGCTGATTCCCAGTCTGCGCCGCCCTATTGATAGTTTGATTTCGATTCCATTGCCAGTAGTTCAGTTTACTAGTCCTAACTTGACTCAAAGCCATCTTCAAATGCAATGCGATCTCGCTTTGATTATGTGTGATCCTGACTGGAAAGTAAAAACTGGTCAAGAAATCTTTGTGTTTATCCATCGCCCAAACGAGGACTATTCTGCATTATTGCAACGCTGGCGACAAGTAGAAGTAGCCCTTGGCGAAGAATACTATTGGCTCTTACCTTGGAAACATCGCAGCATCATTAGCGATCGCGGTGAATATCATTACCCACTTTTTGTCACTTTAGACTATTCCCCAGCAAGAATTACTAAAGGCTTAGAAGGTGCATCGCTTCCCCATGTCAAGGTTGCTAGTCCTGCGATCGAGTCACCAGACATTGAAGAAAATCAAGAAGATCATGTCTGTGATCCGACTCAATAGAACACTTACAGCGCCTTGCGCTCGATCATAGTGTTCCTGATCGCAGTTTAGTCCACATATCCTTGTACTGCGTAAGCGTTGATGGTGGCAAAGGTGACATTAATTCACTCTTTGCAAAAATACCCTGAGAGAAAAACTTAATTGGATCAGCTTTAACACTGGCAGGAACTTGCTCTAACTCACTTGAAGCGCTAACCGCATCAGTTAAAGATGTTATCTGAGCCGCAATCTCAGGCGTTAGACAAAAATTCATCCATTCCATGGCAGCGATCGCAACTTCGCCTTTAGGTATCACCCATATATCACTCCAAAGTAATGTGCCATCTTGGGGGATCACCACTTTGAGATTAGGGTTTGTCCTTTGGGCTTTGAACATATCACTCGTCCATCCCACTGCGGCAAGTGTATCGTCAGCCAATAGCGACTGTAAATAATTATCAGAAGAGTAGGTTAAAACCTGAGAGTTAAGGCTCTTAAGCTCTTGGGTAAGTTTTGCGAGTAGGTCAGGGCGTTCAACTAAGTTATCGGGCTGATCGTGCAGCCCCATCTTTTTTAAGACTAGCCCGATCACTTCACGGGCATCGTCT
The DNA here is from genome assembly GCA_031378395.1 of Pseudanabaena sp. OTE_75_metabat_487_sub. Classification (GTDB taxonomy): domain Bacteria; phylum Cyanobacteriota; class Cyanobacteriia; order Pseudanabaenales; family Pseudanabaenaceae; genus Pseudanabaena. The sequence goes on along the minus strand of JANNDZ010000240.1, from coordinate 569 downwards.
GGCAATGTTAGTTTTAGTTTTAATTCTGGTCGCCATAAATCAGCCCATTGAGTAATCTCAAATTTCAGCTTGTCACTGCGATAGGCGATCGCAGTTGCTCCCCAACGATAGGGAATGCCCCATACTTGATCATTGCGCGTGACACTTTGTTGCCATAGGGGCGAAAGTTTTTGCCATTTTGGAATTTTTTCTAATAGGTTGGGCGTAATTGGTTGGATTAAAGATTGGGCGATCGCTTGATCTAACCAGCTATCACCGATACTCACTAAATGCGGCGCTTTATCTTTAGGGGTGCTGGAATAATTTTGTAGTTCTTGCCAAAGTTTTGAGGGCAGATTCTCTGCTTTAAATTCGAGTTTCTTTTGGGAAGCCGACTCAAACTGATTAATTACTTTACTGGGTATTGCTCCTAGCAAACCCGCAATGCGTATGCGCTCGCGTTGATCAAGAGGATTTGACCATTGACAGCCCCCAATCGATGAGATCGCTACACCGCCCAAAACTAAAAACTTACGTCTATCCATGACCTAATTATAAAACCGATTTTGGAGTTTGCAGCGCCTTTGGCG
>JANNDZ010000225.1:0-4214 GCA_031378395.1 Pseudanabaena sp. OTE_75_metabat_487_sub | reverse complement strand
GGTGTGGCAGTACGTTCAGTATTTCTGTGGCATAGCACTTGGTTGATTAACTCCGCTTGTCACAAATGGGGTTACAAAAACTTTTCGGAGACCCCTGATCATTCCACAAACCTTTGGTGGGCAGCAATTTTGACCTATGGCGAAGGCTGGCACAACAATCACCATGCATTTCCTAAGTCGGCGCGTTCTGGTTTGAAATGGTGGGAAATCGATCCAACTTGGGGCGTGATCAATCTGCTAAGAGCAGTTGGCTTGGCGAAGAAGGTCTACTTGCCTGAGCCTTGGCAAGCTAAGTAAAAAAAAGAAAGGGCGCTAAGCGCCCTTTCTTTTTAGGAATGTAGCAAGAATAGATACATTGACGGCATCAGTAGTATGTAAACCTAATACAAAATGGGTTAATCAATGCGGGAAAGTAAGCATATGGATCATCGCCACATTCGCTTCAGCGATCGCCATGAAGAAGTCGATTTAGAACAATTACAAGGATTATTGCGAATTGGGGCGTTTTGGGCAAAGGAACGCACCTTGGCAGGCTTAGCGATCGCGATCGCTAACTCCAAGCCAGTTGTAACAGTTTGGGATGGCGATCGCTTAATCGGACATGCTCGCGCTACTAGTGACGGTATTTATCGGGCGACAATTTGGGATGTAGTCATCGCTCCCGAATATCGCGGTGCTGGCTTAGGTCGGAAATTAGTCCAGACAGTGTTAGCGCATCCCAATGTTTGCAATGTTGAGCGTGTTTATTTGATGACCACCCATCAGCAAAAATTTTACGAACAGATTGGCTTTGAGCAAAATTCTTCAACCACGTTGGTTTTATTCAATGGCGATCGCGATTGTGGTCGGCAACTCACAACCGCTGAATTAGCCCAAACGACTGTTTTTTAACAAGAAAAATAATAGGGAAGGAATACTTTGCACTCTCTCTTATTTTTCTTATAGTATTTATAAATACTACCTAGATCAACTATCTATGTAACGATAATATTAGGATAAGTGCATGATATATATATATATATATATCGTTTTCTTTACATCCCATTTAATTTGGTGGGAGCCAATGACCGAAACTTCATATCAAAGTCAGAGAAGAACAAGGAGCGAATTTGAACGCCAACTGCATCGCCTAGAACAAGATACTTTGCGAATGGGTGCGCTTGTCGAAAATTCATTCCTCTTAGCTCATGCAGCTTTATTTGAGCGCGATCTGGAAGCCGCAACTCGTATTGATCCTCAGGACAAACAAATTGATCAAATCTATCGCCAAATTGAAATCGATTGCATTGAATTGATTACCCTCCAGTCGCCAGTTGCTCGCGATATAAGGCTTTTAAGCGCTCTGATGCAGCTAATCCGTGATATCGAGCGAATTGGTGACTATGCCGAAAATCTTGGCGATATTGCGATTAAACTTTTTACTTATCCGCCACTGCCCTATCTCGGTGAATTGCAGGTAATGTCTAACCGTTGTCGAGCCATGCTTGCTATGAGTTTAGAAGCCCTCGCTAACCTAGATGCAAATATTGGTCTGCAAATTAAAACAAAGGATGATGCTGTTGACGATGACTACAAGCAAATCTATAGCTTGTTAGCTGCTCAAAAACTATCTGGTGGAGAGCCAATGGAACCTGTAATGCTGATGGTATTGGCGATTCATCATTTAGAGCGCATGGCAGATCATGCAGCTAATGTGGGGCAGAGAGTTGCCTATATTGTCACTGGCAAGCTTTGCTAAACAAAAGAGAGTCGGCGCTTTGCGCCAACTCTCTTCATAAGTAGCTAGGCACTATTAAATATAAAACCCCCAACTCTGTACCGCCCGCGCAGCGGGCGGTACAGATTTTGGCTCTGGGTTTTTGATTATGCCGAGGTACTTAAAATAAAAAATAGCAGCACTAGCGCTATAGCACGGTAATCTAAGTTAAGTGCTTTACGGCACATCTGAATTTACGTGGGAAAGTTTTAAGGATTGAAATGAAGTCATATTTGGCGGCTGCCGTACAAATGACCAGTGTCTCTGATGTAGATAAAAATCTTGCTCAAGCAGAAGATTTGATCCAACTGGCGGTGAATAGAGGTGCAGAACTAGTTTGTCTACCTGAAAACTTTTCGTTTTTAGGCGATGAGAGGGAAAAGACAAGTCTTGCTACAGAAATTGCAGAAAAGAGCGAAAAGTTTTTAATTACGATCGCCCAACGCTATCAAATTTTGTTACTTGGTGGTGGTTTTCCTGTGCCAGTTGTTACTCGCAACAATTCATCACCGATCAAGATGTACAACACTGCGTTGCTGATTGGGCGTGAAGGTGAGGAACTAGCGCGTTATCGGAAAATGCATTTATTTGATGTCAACCTCCCCGATGGCAATACTTATCAGGAGTCGGCTACAGTGCTAGCTGGAACTGAGTCTCCACCTGTATATATGTCTGAGAAATATGGCAATTTGGGGCTATCAGTTTGCTATGACGTGAGATTTCCAGAGCTTTATCGTCATCTGTCCCAGCATGGCGCAAATGTGTTATTTGTTCCTGCGGCTTTTACGGCTTTTACGGGCAAGGATCATTGGCAAGTTTTATTACAAGCTAGAGCAATTGAGAATACTAGTTATGTGATCGCACCTGCTCAAGTGGGAATGCACACGCCGCGCCGCCAGTCGCACGGTCATGCGATGATCGTCGATCCTTGGGGAATTGTCCTCGCTGATGCGGGCGATCGCATTGGTGTAGCGATCGCTGAAATTCAACCTTCGCGCATAGACCAAATTCGTCGCCAGATGCCATCTCTGCAACATCGGACTTTTTCATGTTCTTAAGAACATGAAAACCCTAAAAACTGTACCGCCCGCTGCACGGACAGTACAGTTTTTAGGGTTTTTAATTTTGTTGATGTCCTTAAGAACGATATTCATAGAATATGTATTAAAATCAGAAGCAACGGTTTGCGCTGATTTTTACAGCTTTAATCAAATTTCTTTCTGGCATGAGCAGCTATGCAACCTTTTCCTGTGCTTGGTAACACCATCCGTCCACTCCAACACCGCGATTTAGAGATCATCCAGCGATTCGCATCCCCAAATGATCTCGAGCAGATTGCGGTCAGTGATCTCAGTGGTTGTCGCAGCCGCAAAAAAATCAGCTTGCACCAGCTAGCCAGTTGGTTGCCTGCGCCTGTGCAAACCCTCCTCAAGCCCTATGTACGCGCCTATGTCTCCGAATGTAATGGCATCATCCAAGGATTCATTCGGGTTTCTCCCTTCAATAACAACAGTAGTACTTGGCAGATTGATCGCGTCGTGGTTTTGCCAGAAGCTCAGAATGGTCAGCACAATGTCGGCACACAACTGATTCGCTATTGCCTAGAATCTTGCCTAGAGGCGCGGACATGGGTATTACAGGTTGATATTAATCAAAAAGATACGATCGCGCTGTATCGACAAAATGGATTTCAGCCACTGGCTCAGTTTACCGATTGGGAAATCGATACCGCTAGTCTGCACGAACTTGCGCAGCATTCTCCTGACCTGCCAAATTTGATGCCCGTCAGTAATGCTGATGCTAGCTTGCTTTATCAACTTGATACAGCTGCAATGCCCCCACATATTCGCCAAGTTTACGATCTCAATGTCGATGATTTTCGGGCAAAGACTATCGACAAACTGGTTAATCACAGTTCATTGCTGATCAATCATCTGCAAGATGTATCGGGCTATGTTTATGAGCCACAACGTAAAGCAGCGATCGGTTACTTTTATTTGCTGTTGCAGCGTCCGACCGTCAATCAGCCCGATGAAAAATTAATTCACCATTGCCAGCTTACGGTTCATCCTGCTTACACATGGCTATATCCTGAACTCACTTCGCAAATTGCTCGAATAGTGATTAAGCAATCTCCTGAGAAACTGGCTGAAAATGTCAGCTTGCAGCTATCTTCAGCAGATTATCAACCTGAACGCGAAGATTATTTAGAAGGAATTCATGCTCAGAGACAAGGGCATTCCTTGTTGATGGCGCGATCGGTTTGGCACAAAATTCGTGAGACTAAGACTGTGCTCGATGGCTTGCAACTTTCGCGTATGTTGTCAGGATTACAACCCACCCAAAAGCCAATTCCTGGAAGGATTGAGACTTTACCGCAACAACATCAGCATACCGATGAAACCCTGTAAAAATTCAGTACTCCTCATTGTGAAACCGATTTGGGTGCTGAAGCACC
>JANNDZ010000163.1:0-2739 GCA_031378395.1 Pseudanabaena sp. OTE_75_metabat_487_sub | reverse complement strand
AGGGGCGCAACTTTACGGGTTTGGGTGTGCAATTAATTGTGTTCATCTGCTTATTGTTCTTTCCAGCGATTTTTGATCAATGGAACCACAAGAAATTTTTTAAGATGTTGCTTCGCAACATCTTAAAAAATTTCTTGGTTTTGAGCGCGAAGCGCTTTAAATTGCGATAGAAACCCTAGCTCGATATAACAGCTTTTCGCCTTGCATATAACCAACATAGCGCACGATCGCTGTATCCCCTTCTTTGAGTTCATAACTTCCTTCCATTAATTGATGCCTATGAGAGTCAAAATCAACTTCTTTCCCAACCGAACCGATCGCAGTAATCCCCCATTTTTGTAAAAGTATGTCTATAGGACGTAATAGAGGCAGAATATTTTTCGCTAGCATATTTGGATTTTGCTGAGCAGCATGGGCTGCCGATGGTAATTGCAAAATTAGAGACTCTAATTGTTGAATAGTTTCTCGCTCAAACTGCGATCGCAATTCAATTTTTTGCTGTTCAAGTTTTTGTTGCAATCGTTGATATTCTTCGCGCAAAGCTGCGATCGCTAAATTTGAAGATTCAGGATTGTTTGAATCGCGGATAAACTTAGCTATCACTTCTGTTACTTCGATTTGGAGTACTTCCGCTAACTTCGCTAAATCGGCATACCTTAAAGTCGCTGCATTTCTCTTGCGCAGCGTATCGATTGCTCGGCGTGATATACCTGTGCGATCGCTTAGTATTTGAAAGCTAGATATACCGACTTGCTTCATGAGCTGACGTAATATTTCCGTACGATCGTCCATAGCCTGATTTGATAAATTAGTAAATAAGCTGCTTGTTCTCTGCATCGCAGATCTATGCTGACTATTGTACTATCATCGTTTTCCTAGCTTTTTGAATAATTATCTATGCCTAATAATCTTGGATTCTGGTTAATTTGGATTTTATTTGTGGTTTATGCATTCATTTTTGCTCCACCCGATCGCCCTGACACCATAACCCTGATCCAAAAACTGATTGCAGGTGATTGGCAAGGTACTAATGCTTATATTGTGGCACTTTTTAATTTGATGGGTGTTTTTCCTTGCATTTATGCTTGTATGTTGGCTAGCGATGGACAAGGGCAGAAAATACCAGCTTGGCCGTTTGCAGGGCTTTCATTCTTTTTAGGTGCATTTGCACTTTTGCCTTATTTTGCTTTGCGAGAGCCAAATCCTACATTTGTTGGTAAAAAAAACTGGAGTGTGAAGATTTTAGATTCACGTTTTGCAGGGATTGGGATTAGTGCGATCGCTATTTATTTTTTGCTGTACGGATTCGCTAATGGTAATTGGACTGATTTTATCCAGCAATGGCAAACTAGCCGATTTATTCATGTGATGAGTTTAGATTTTTGTATGTTGTCGCTGTTGTTTCCTTGGTTGCTCAGTGACGATATGGATAGACGTGGCATGACTGATGATCGCTTTTTTTCATTTATTGCCCTCATCCCACTAGTTGGAGCCTTAATCTATCTATGTTTGCGATCGCCTCTGATCGAAAGCGAGCAAGCAACAACAGCTTAAAACAGCAAATAAAAAAGGGCGCAAAGCGCCCTTTTTATTTGCAAATAGTCTCAATCATACGATTGGCTTGAGAGCTATAGCCGCCGCCGAAGAGATTGAAATGATTGAGAATGTGATAGAGATTGTAAAGAGTTTTACGTTGTTGATAGGCTGAATCTAGCGGATATACAGCTTGATAAGCTCGATAAAACTGCGGTGGGAATCCACCAAACAATTCTGTCATCGCCAGATCAACTTCGCGATCGCCAAAATATAGAGCAGGATCAAAAATCACAGGTTCGCCATCCACAAAGGCAGCATTACCGCCCCAGAGATCCCCATGCACCATTGAAGGCTGTGGTTGGTAATTATCAAAAAATCTTGACAAGGACTTATAAATTTTTGCTTCAGGAATATTGGATTGCCAACCTTTGCGCCTTGCCAAACTGAACTGAAACGCAAGCCGATATTCAATCCAAAAATCAAGCCAACTATTTGTCCAATTATTAATTTGTGGCGTTGAGCCGATCACATTATTTTGCTCCCAACCAAATCCGCGATCGCTATTGACCCGATGCATCGCCGCTAGATTTCGTCCCATCGCTTCCCAGTCTTGCTTGCCCCCTAATTCGAGATTTTCCATTACCAAGTAAGCCGCATCACTGGCTACACCCCAACAGATCGGCTGTGGTACGCGGATTGTATGGGTAGCATACATTTGCTTGAGAGCGATCGCTTCAGCAACAAACATATCGAAACAGTTAGCGGTATTAGACTTTACAAAAAAATGGCGCTGACCATCGGATATTCGAGTTGTTTGATTGATGCAGCCGCCAGACTGCGCTCGGCGGCGATCGCAAATAAAGCGTTCACCCGTTGCTTGTGAAATAGCGATCGCAATTTCATCCCACATAATTACTCCCTTCACAGTGAATAATCATTGGTTCGCGGCTTTGCCGTGAACCAATGATTATTCACTTTACAACACCTATTCTTTTGGTGAAAACACCAAAGGTATTTTTTTGAAAGCTCGCCTGAGGCGCACTTTCAAAAAAATACCTTTGGTAACAGTCTGGAGTTTAGACTAAAAAAGGAAAAAAAGGCAGAGTAAAAGAGATACAAACTGCCTAAAGTAGATGAAAAAGAAAAAGCACATCTACAGTCATGATTATTGATAAACTACAGGACTTTCGTCAACAGGCATAT